>DATMZL010001384.1:0-13782 GCA_035607075.1 Polyangia bacterium | reverse complement strand
GAGCAGGTGGCGCAGACGTCGTCGACGGTCCTGCTGCGCGGCGAGACCGGCACCGGCAAGGAGATGGTGGCGCGCGCGATCCACATCAACAGCGCGCGCGAGTCGCGTCCGTTCGTGCGCGTCAACTGCGCCGCGCTGGCGCCGGGCGTGCTCGAGTCCGAGCTGTTCGGGCACGAAAAGGGATCGTTCACGGGCGCGATGGCGCGGCGGCTCGGGCGCTTCGAGATGGCGGACGGCGGGACGCTGTTCCTCGACGAGGTCGGCGATCTGCCGTCCGACGTGCAGGTCAAGCTGCTGCGCGTGCTGCAGGAGCGCGAATTCGAGCGTGTCGGCGGCAGCGAAACGATCAAGGTCGACGTCCGCGTCGTGTCGGCGACGCACCGCGATCTCGAAAAGCAGATCGCCGACGGCACGTTCCGCGAGGATCTCTACTACCGGCTGAACGTGTTCCCGATCGTGCTGCCGCCGCTGCGCGATCGCGCCTCTGACATCCCGGTGCTGGCCGAGCACTTCGTGCAGAAGTACGCGCCGGGCGCCGGCAAGCCGGTGCGGGGCCTCGACGCCAGCGCCGTCGCGGCGCTGACCGGCTATTCGTGGCCCGGCAACGTACGCGAGCTGGAGAACGTCATCGAGCGCGCGCTCATCCTCGCGCGCGGCACCGAGCTGACGTCGGCCGACCTCGAGTTCACGCGCCGGGCCGGAACGCCTCCGGCCGCCGCGGCGCAGGTTGTGACGGCGGGGGCGCGCCCCGCCGACGGGGGACGGCCGCTGGCCGAACGCCTGCAGGAGCAGGAGCGCACGGCGATCGTCGCGGCGATCGACACGGCGCAGGGCAACATCGCCCATGCGGCGCGCGCGCTGGGCATCAACCGGTCGACGCTCTACTACCGGATGCGCAAGCACGGCCTCGAGCACCTCTTGCCGATGAAGGACGCGCCCACATCTTCTTCATCGTCGTCGGAAGGCGCCTGACGCGCTCGACCACCGGGGCCGCGAGACGATGAGCCAGAAGATGAAGCTGCTGTTCGTCATGGATCCGCTGGCGCGACTTCAGATCGCGGGCGACACGACCTTCGCGATCATGCTCGCTGCCCAGGCGCGCGGTCACGACATCTGGTTCTGCGAACCGCGACACCTGTCGCTCGAGCACGCAGATCCGGTGGCGCGGGCGTGGCCCGTGACGGTCCGGCGCGTCGTCGGGGATCACTACCTGCTGGGCCCGCAGGACGCGGTGCCGCTCAAGAGCTGCGACGCGGTGCTGATGCGCAAGGATCCGCCGTTCGACCTCGACTATTACTTCGCGACGCTGCTGCTCGAGCGCGCGCGTGGTTCGACGACGATCATCAACGACCCGCGCGGCCTGCGCGAGCAGAACGAGAAGCTGGCGGTGCTCGAATATCCGGACCTCTGCCCGCCGACGATCGTGACGCGCGAGACGACGCGCCTGCGTTCGTTCCTGGTCGAGCAGGGCGACGAGATGGTCGTGAAGCCGCTGGACGCGTCGGGCGGCTTCGGCGTGTTCCACGTGCGCAAGGGCGATCCGAACACGGGCGCGATCCTCGAGCAGGCCACGCAGCTCGGGCGTCGTTGGACGATGGCGCAGAAGTATTTGTTTGAGGTCCGCAAGGGTGATAAGCGTATTCTGTTGTGTGACGGCGAATTCCTGTGCGCTGTGCTGCGCGTGCCCGCGCCCGACGACGCGCGCGGCAACCTGCACGTCGGCGCGAAGCCGATGGCGACCAAGCTGGAGGAGCGCGACAGCGAGATCGTGCGTGTGCTCGGCCCGCGGCTGCGCGCGGCCGGCCACTTCTTCGTGGGCCTGGACGTGATCGGCGGCTGGCTGACGGAGATCAACGTGACCAGCCCGACGGGCATCCTCGAGGCCAACACGCTGTACGGCGACACGTACGAGGTGAAGGTCGTCGAGCGTCTGGAACAGAAGACGCGGTCACCGGCACCATCCGCTTGATGCGGGCGATCGCGATCGTCGCGGGCGTCTGCTGGTGCGCGACCGCGGCGGCCGCTGAGATCGACGACGATCGGCGTACGGCCGAGACCGGGCCGCTGGTGTTGCTGGTCCAGGGCGATGCCACGATCGCGTCGGCGCCGGCGCGCGCCGGCGATCCACCCGACGGCGCGTCGCTGCGGGTGCGGCGCGTGCGCGCGGGCGAAGATCTCCGCGGCCGCCGCTTCCGCTTGCGCGGCGTCCTGGAGGTGGTCGACGCCGACGGGCTCGGCGACCACTTCGCGCCCGTGGAAGGCGGCCGGATCAGCGGGCCGCTGCGCGCCACCGATGTGCTCCTGTCGTGGGCCCCTCACGTGCTGTTCCGCGCCGACGCGGGCCTGGTGCGCGTGCCGTTCTCGCTCGGCCGCCAGATCGACGAGCCGAACTTGCGGCTGCCCGAGCGCCCGACGATCACGAACACGCTCGCCCCCGATTTTCGCGTCGGCGGCGGCGTCAGCGGCGACGCCGGCGCGCTCGGGTGGGCGGTGGCGGTGATGTCGTCCAGCCGCGTGCTCGACACGGACGTCTTTGACCGCGGGGCGATGGTCGCGGCGCGCATGAACGCGGAGCCGATCGGGCCGGTCGGCACGACGCCCTGGCGGCGGGCGCTCGACGATCCGTGGACCGACTGGTTCCGGTTCCGCCACGGGATCTCGTTCATGTACGGAACGCTGTATGAGGCAAAGACGATCGGCGCCGGCATGGATCTGTCGGCGCAGTGGCGCCGCTTCTCCGCGACGTCCGAGTACATCTTCGTGCACGCGCCGTCGGGAAATCAGCAGGGCGCCGTGGTCGAGCCGGGCGTCACGCTGGCCGCGCGCCGGGTCGACGTGGTGGCGCGCGCCGAATGGCAGCGCGCGGCGGGCGCGAACGGGTGGGGCGCAGGCGCGGCGCTGACGATCTACGCCCGCGATCCGCGGGCGCGCCTGCAGGCCGGCTTCACGCGCCACACCGGCCCCGGAACGCTGCCCGCCGCCGCCTCCGGGCTCGTCCGTGTCACCTTCGCGATCAACTGAGCCGTCGCTTGACGAGCTCGCGCCTCGACAGCGTGATTAGGTTGCGAACGTGGATGGGGTCCCGGCGTCGCGGCGCAAGGCGGAGGCGATCGTGCTTGGCGCGTCCATCCTGCTCATCTGTGCCGTTGGGTGGCCGCTCTGGCGCCCGCTGCTGATCGCGGCCGTGCTCGCGGGCGTGATGTCGCCGCTTTACGAAAAAGCGGTACGCAAGATGGGCGACAGGCGGTCGCTTGGCGCCGGGCTGTTCACGGCCGCGACAGTCATCCTGATCCTGATTCCTGTCGCGCTGCTCGCGATGGTCGCGGTGCACGAGGCCACTGACGCGATCGCGCTGGTGCGACGGACGATCGCGTCGGAGGGGATGGAGGGTCTCATCGCCAGAGCTCCCGACGCGATCGAGCCGCTGCTGCACCGGCTGGAGAAGCTCTTGCCCACCCAGATCGATCGCGCGCAGTCACAGCTCTCGGCGGGCGGGCGCTGGGCGCTGGGCGCGGTGTCGGGGGCGCTCTCGGTGCTGCTGAAGTTCAGCCTCCGCCTCGTGTTGATGCTGATCGCGTTGTTCTTCTTCCTCCGCGACGGCCGCTCGCTGATCGATTGGTTCATCCGCGCGACGCCGCTTGCGCCCGAGCGCGTGCGCACGATGATGCGCGAATTCCGCACCGTCGCCCGATCCGTCCTGGGTGCGAACTTCATCACCGGCGCCGCGCAGGCGGTCATCGCGACCGTCGGCTACTTCATTGCCCATGCGCCGAGCCCGATCTTCTTCGGCCTGCTGACGCTGTTCTCGTCGCTGATCCCCTCGGTGGGAACGGCGCTGGTGACGTTCCCCGTCGCGGGGCTGATGCTGCTGCTCGGCCATCCTTGGGCCGCACTGTTTCTGGCGCTCTGGGGGGCCTTCGCGGTCGGCCTCATCGATATCCTACTGCGCCCGATGCTGATCCGCGGTCAGAACCAGCTGCACGGCGCGCTGGTCTTCTTCTCGCTGATCGGCGCGATGAGCGCGTTCGGCGGCGTCGGCCTGTTCCTGGGCCCGCTGGCGCTGGTCTTCTTCCTTGCGATCGTGAAGACGCGGCGGCTCGCGCGCGAAGGCGTGCTTCAGGAGGCCTGACGGCGTTCGAAAGTCTCGCGCACCGACGGGCGCGTGTAGGCCATGAGCAGCCCGAAGGGCGCCCCGACCGCGATCAGTGCCGCCAAATAAAAGATGGTCAGATCCGGGCTGTAGTCGCCGTCCGCCGCGCCGAGGGTTATCTGGAGCGCCCTCCAGAACGCCACGATCGCCACCACCATCACGGGCAACCAGACGCCCGCGGAGATCACGGTCGCGCGCCGCGCCCAGCGCGCCAACCTGACCGATCCGATCCCGGTTGTCAGGAAATTCGCTGTCGCCACCGCGTAAACCCCCAAGCCGAGCACCGGCTTGCCCCCGGACAGCCCGAGCGCCGCCAGCGTCAGCACACCGCAGATCGCGCCGAGGACGATCTGGACGATTCCGAGCGCGCGAATCAGGCCGCGGCGATCGACGAACCAAGGCGGCGCCGCATCGGCCACCGCCGGCGCCGCGGCGGCCACCGCCGTCGCCGCCGCCCCGACCTGGTAGGCGCGATCGACGAGCTCCTTCGGCGCGTGAGGCGCCGGCGAGCTTTGCTCGCCGCGCATCATCGCGGGAGGGTTCGGGAACCCTTCGAGGGTTCCCGACTTAATCGGATCGCCCGCCACCGCTACACCGCTACCAGATCTTCCACCAGGGCCTGCTCTGCTTCTCGGCCCCTTCGCCGATCGGTTCCGGCGCCGCGCCCGCCGGCGGCACCGCCTTCTCGCCGCCCGCCAGCCGATCGATCACGTCGGGCACGAACTGCTTGCCGCACGCGAACCCCGGGTTGAGAAACGCCGCGCGCTTCTCCGTCGCGAGGCGCGCGAACGCCGCCTTCCCCGACAGCGCGACGAAGCCGTACGTCCGTTCGCGCAGGCGCGCGATCTCGTCGACGCGCGCACGCGACGAGAACAGTGGAACGTACGCTCCGCTCGGCGACTCCCAGGTGATGAACGCCGCGTCGGCAGCGCCCTCCTTCGAAGGCTGCCCGTCAGCCGCGCGCCCTTCCTCGGTCAGAATGAACAGCTCGGCGGCGAGCAGCCGGCGATAGAACTCGGGCCGCGCCGACGGTTCCGTCGCGGCGCGCACCAGCGTCTGCTCGAGATCGTTCGCGGGTGTGAAGTCGACAATCACGGCCGCAATCCTCTCACGAGGGCAGGGCGCGCGTCTCGATCAGGTCGGCGTAACCGGTCGCGTGCCACTCATTCAATTCCTTCGCGCGCAAGATCGGAAACGGGTGCGTGCGCCACGCGGTCAAAAACATTTTGTAAGCGCGGCTCAAGTGCGATCGGTCCTCCTCTTCGTAATCCTGAATCTGGCGCATGAACTCCGCCTGATCCATCTCCGCCCACAGTCGGCTGGCGCCGCCCGCCAGCTTCATGAACACCGTCACGCACGGATCCAGATTCTGGACGCACAGCAACCCGGCGCGATCGGCGGTCAGCTCGGCCTTGCGGTACCAGTCGTGCAGCGCGAACACCAGCCCCTGTCCGATGAGCGATCCGAGCCCCAGCGTCGCCTGTCCGATCGCCGCCACGATCGACGCGATGTTGCGCGCGATCACTGTGTAGAGGACGTGGCCGGCCTTGATGTGGCCCAGCTCGTGCCCGACGACGAACGACAGCTCCTCGTCGCCCAGCAGATCGATCAGGCCCGACGTCAGCACGATGAACGGACTCTTGTGTCCGTACGTGAACGCGTTCGGGTTCGGATCCATCGTCACGTACAGCTCCGGCTCTTCGATGTCGAGGATGCGGCAACCCCACCCGAGGTAGCGATACAGGCGCGGGAACATGCTCGCCGTGACGCGTACGTTGTCGGCGATGTTCTCGAGGTAGTAGACCCGCTCCAGACCGTACTCCATCACCTTCGACACAAGCAGGTCGAGGCCAGGGATGCCGGACAGCGCCTCGGTCGCCGCGACGTCGTGCGGGTGCTGGAACCGTGACGCCGTCAGTCCGGGAAACGTCTTCAGCTGCCTGCGCTTCTTCGGCTCGTCCATCCGACGATTGTACCGCCCGGCCTGCGATACAATCGCGTGATGAAACTTATCCTGGCCTCACTTGTTTCGATCGCGGCCGTGCTGGCGTCGGCGCGTGCCGCGCGCGCGTGCGGCGGCGGTGTCGTGTCCACGCCGATCGCCGGAACCATCGGCGCTGACGCGCAGCGAATCGTGATCTCCGTTCACGGCGGCGTCACCGACATCGTCACTCAGATCGGCGTGCCCGCGACGACCGCGGAGTACGGCGTGCTCATCCCGGTGCCGGGCGAGCCGACGCTGGATGCGACGCCCGTGAAGTCGGCCGAGCTCGACACGCTGTTCTCGGCGACCGCGCCCAGCGTCCGGCTGAGTGTCCCCGACGACGGTGGCGGCTGCGGCTGCCCGCTCGCCACCGGCGGCGCCAACAAGGGCGGCGGCGGCGGGCCCCAGCCCGACACGCAGGTGAGCGAACCGGTGGCGATCGGCCCCGTCACCGCCGTGACGCTGACCGCGGACACGGGCGACGCGATCAACGCCTGGCTCGCCGACAACGGCTTCGCGATTCCCGCTGACCAGCAGTCGATCGTCGCCGCCTACGCGGGAACCGGCCGCTACTTCATCGCGATCCGGCGCAACGACACCGCGACGGACGCCGGCGCGACGAGCATCGGCGTCCACTTCTCGCTCGCCGGCGACCAGCGCGGCCTGCCGCTTCGCTTCGCGCGCATCGGCGCCGCGGCCACCGTCGGCTTCACCGTCCTGGTGGCGGCGGACGACGTCGTGGGACCGGCGCCGCCGTTCACGACGCTGACGCTGAACAACCTGAGCGCAGCGTCGGTTCGCTCCTCCGGCTACGCGGCTGCGATGTCGTCCGCGATCAGCCGTCACGACAATCACGCGTTCGTGATCGAAGGGACCTGGACGTCGCCCTTCGGGTTCCGCGGAATCGACTCACTGCAGGCGTTCATTCCGTCGGGTGCGGCCGTGACCCGGCTGTCGACGCTGCTGCCGGCGACCGCGCTGGACACCGACGCCACGCTCGATCAGCCGTACACGAGCAGCCCGATTCCGCACACGCTCGTCGTCCAGCGCACCGACGCGCCGCGCGGCCCGAAGCTGGCGTTCGCGTTCGCGGCGGTGGCGTTCGTGACAGTCGCCCGCCGCCGGCGCCCGCGGACTACTTCATCTTCCGTTTCTTGATCGGGGTCGGCTCGATCTGCTGATTGTTGTCGGCCGGCGGCGCGGCGCCCTCCTCGGGCGCGCCTCCCCGCCGCTTGTCGACCGGACAACCGCTGTGCGTCGGATCGGCCGTCGCCGGCCCCGGCTTCAGCGGGCAAGCGTCGTCGGGATCGGGGATCCCGTCCTTGTCGGTATCGACCAGCGGGCAGCCAGGCCGCTTCGGATCCGGATTCGGTCCCGGTGGCGTCACCGGACACGCGTCGTCGACGTCCGGCACGTCGTCGCCGTCCTCGTCGTTCTCCGGGCATCCGGGCTTGAACGGATCGGGGTGCTTACCCTGCGGGACGTTCTTGCACACGTCCTCGTCGTCGCCGATGCCGTCTTTGTCGGCGTCGGGAACCGAGATCCGGTACGCGCCGCCGCGGCGAACGGGTCCCTCGGCCTTCTCGGCCGCCGCCGCGCGGCCGAAGTGATACGTGAACGACCCGCCGACCGACCACGCGCGGCCGTCGTCGCTGGTCCGGTTGTCGGGATTGAGGACCTGGTTGTAACGAACGTAGGGACCGATGCTCAGCCCCGGCGCGTCCGGGATGTTCCATTCGATGCCGCCGCCGACGTCGAACCCCAGCGCCCAGGCGAACGACGTCGACGTCACGCCGATGGCGGCATCGATGAATGTGCGGCCCCAATCGTAGACCTTCGGTTCGAAGCGGGCGGTGAGACCCAGCATCGTCGCGTGGTTCGAGCTGGGCAGCCACCACTGCCGCAGCGTCAACCCGCCCGACCAATCCTGCGAAAGATCGTAGCTGCCGCGCACCGACCCGTAGAACAGGAGCGCGCTGGGGCTGTCGTTCACGTCGTACGACGTGATCACGCCGCCGGGCCCGAGCTCGAGACCAATCGACGTGTGCTTGTCCCAGGTGTCGGCAGTGTGAGACGGATCTGCGGGCGGCGGCCGGCGCGGTCCAGGCGTGACCTGCGCGCGCACGCTTCCCGCGACGCTGATGACCGCCGCGACGGTCGCGGCCCCCACCACAAGGCCCCGCGACAAGTGCCGTGACATGACCGGCATATTGCCAGAACCACCCCGTCGACGCCTAAACTTTGGCTGCGGACATGCCGACTCCGTCCCCGATGCCCTGGACCTCACCCCGCGCGATCGCCGTCGCCCTGTCGCTGTTCGGCGCCGCCGCCGTCGCCGCCGGCGGCTGCGGAGGCGGCGCCAAGCCGGGGGGAGGCGGAGGCAGCAGCGGCGGCAACGGCAGCGGAACGTCGGCCGACGTCGCGCGCAAGCTGGGACGCACGCCGCATTTCCTCGTCGGGATGGGCAACGATCTGGCCAACGACCACAATCAAGACGGCGTGTACACGCTGGGCGTCACCATGGATCTGCACGACGCGTACATGGTCGGCCTGCCCGGGCAGGGCGGCTGGCCCGACTGGAACGCCAACGGATCGTTCGTGAACATCCTCTCCAAGCCGGCGGCCGACCACGGGGTGACGCCGATGTACACGCTGTACGCGATGGCGTCGATCGGCGACGGCAACCTGTCGGGCCTGGCGATGGATTCGTTCATGCGGCCATACTGGGACGGCGCGCGTCTGCTGTACCAGCGCATTGCCATGGACGATCGGCCGGCGCTGGTGCACCTCGAGCCCGACTTCTGGGCCTACGCGCAGCAGATGGCGGGCGGCAGCCCGGCGGGCTTGCCTGTGCACGTCACCGGGCTGGTGCCCGAGTGCGCGGGGCTGACCAACGATCTGGCTGGACTCGGGCATTGTCTGTTGCGGCTCGGGCGGATGCTCGCGCCCAAGGCGGTGATTGGCTTCCACGCGTCGCGCTGGGCGGGCGACGCGGCCAGCATGGTGTCGTTCCTGAACGGCATCGGCGCGGGCGAGGCGGACGTGATCGTGCAGGACATGCTCGACCGCGACGCGGGTTGCTTCGAGGCGCACGTCGATTCGCAGTGCCAGCGCAACGACGGACCCTGGTACTGGGACGAATCGAATCAAACGTCGCCGAACTTCCACGAGTACCTGGACTGGGCGAAGGCGATCAGCGAGGGCGTCGGCAAGCCGATCGTCTGGTGGCAGGTTCCGTTCGGCGTGCCGAGCGCGACGCCGGGCGGAACCGCCGGCCACTACCGCGACAACCGCGTTCACTACGTGTTCGGCCACATCGCCGAGTTCATCGCCGCGGGTGGCCTCGGCATCACGTTCGGCGTCGGCGCCGGCAACCAGACGTACATCACGACGGACGGCGATCAGTTCAAGAACGCCGTCACCGCTTACTTCGCGGCGCCCGTCGGCCTGCCCTGAGGGCCGCGTCGCGGTATCCTCGCCGCGTGCGACGGGCGGCTCTGTTCGCGATGCTTTCGTGCTTGGCCCCGGGCGGGTGCCACCGGCCGAACCGCGCGCCGACGCAGGAAGCGCATACCGACGACGGCCGCGATCGCGCGGCGGTCCTGCGCCTGCTGCCGCCGGAGACGCTGTTCGTCGTCGGCGCGGACGTCGGCCGGATCCGCGCCGCGCCGATCACCGCGAAGCTGGGTGCGCTGCGGGTCGTCTTCGGACCGCTCGCCAAGCAGATGGACGCCTTCACCGCGGGCACCGGCTTCGATCCGTGGGCGCACCTGGACACCGTGACCGTCGCTGGTGTGTCGCTGAAAGGCGAGAGCGCGATCGTCTTCCGCGGCCGCGGCCTCGACGAGGCGCGACTGACGGCGTCTTTTCGCACGCAGCTCGCGGCCGACGGCGACGAGCTGGTGTCGCGAAGACTCGGGAAGCGGACGCTGTGGATGGCGCGCAAGCGGCCCGAGACCGTGGGCGTGTTCCTCGACGCCGGAACGCTGGTCGTGGCGACCGACGCGTGGGTCGACCGGATCGTCGAGCTCGTTGACGGCCCCGCCGGCGCGCCCAGCGCGGCGTCCAACCTGTCGTTGATGGCGGCCTGCGACGAGGTGTGGACGAGCGCGCTGTGGGGAGCGGGTGTCCTGCCGCAAGAGGCGCGGGACTACCTGGAAGGGGACTTCCGGTTGCGCTCGCTGGGATCGATGCGCCGGGTGACGGTCGCGGTGGATCTTTCCGACGCGCTGGCCGCGAAGCTCGCCGTGATCTTCGGCGACGTCGCGCAGGCGGACGAGCTGGCCGAGGATCTCGCGACGCGGCTCGCGAGCGAGCGACGCGAGAAGCGCGACTCGCCGTACTTCCAGGCGCTGTTCAAGGGTCTGACCGAATACGCGGACGGGCCTATCTTCCGGGCCGAGCTGCGGCTTCCGGCCGACGTCACCGTCCAGATCGCGGAGACGATGGCGCGCGTGATCAACTTCGGGAAACCTTCCAGCGAGGTGCCGGCCCCCTCCGCGCGCGCGCTGACGCTGAAGGCGGACTGGCTGGTGCCGCCGCCGACCGACGTCACGTTGAGCGACGTCCGCAGCTACGACGCCTGGGACCGCCGGACGCACGCGCTGTTCGAGGTGGTGAATCGCACTGACAAGCCCGTGGTTCCGGAGATCGTCATCCGCTACCGCGACGGCGACGACAAGAAGCTGGACGAACGCCGCTGCCAGGTGCCGATGTTCGTGCTGCTCGCGCACGAGCGCATCGGCTGCGATCCGGGCGTGCCGCCGGCCGCGGCGACGGGGATCTACACGATACGGACGATGGCCGACGAGCGCGCGGCGACGGTCGCGGCCAAGGCGCGCGTCACACTGAAGGTCGTCGGCGCGCGCATGGAAGCGCCGCGCGGGGCGGTGCAGTGGCTGGCGGGGCAGGTGAAGAACACCACCACGGCGATCGTGCGCGGCGCGCGCGTTCACGCGACGTTTTACGACGCGGACCACAGGATCGTCGGCTACGGCGACCTGGTCGCCGCGCAGAATCTCGGCCCGGGCGCGAGCGCGCCGTTTCGTCTTCCCTCCGGACCGCTGTTCGGGCCGGCGACATCGTTCTCGGCGATCGCCTACAGCCTGATCGCACCGCCGCCACGCTGACGCTGCGAACCGCCGGCGCGGAGCGACTAGCTGCTCCCGCGCGAAGCGCGGGTGTGCAGCTATTTCTGAGATGCGCTCTAGAGGAGCGCCATCGCGACGCCCATCCCCACGAACGCGCCACCCAGCACGCCGTAGAGGTAGCGAGTGCCGGTGCGCCCCAGGAAGAACGAAAGGAAACGGGCGCGCCGGTGCGACATGAAAAAGTCCCACGCGAACACGCCGCCGCACACGGCGAAAACGCCGCCCGCGATGAGGAAGAAGCCGAGCTCGGGCCGGGAACGTTCGTCCTGCGCGCCGCTCCCGTGGAACCAGACGGCGACGACCACTGCGGCCACCAGCGCGACCGCGGCGATCAGGCCGCGATCCACCGCGGCGTCCCGCGGTGTCTTCGCCCGCGCGGAATCGGACGGGCCGGATGCGTGCAGCTTGTCGTACTCGAACGTGTAGTTGCAGATGCACTGCTTCGCACCGGGCGGGCGCGGAACACCGCACAGCGGACAGACCGTCTCGGTCATCGACGCCAATCTACCATCTCGCGAGGTGCGCCCGATCGAGCAGCGCGTCCAGCACGCGGCGGCCGGCGGGCCAGTCGCCGAGGGCGGACGCCGCGTTGATGTGACCGACGGCGCCCGCGTCGACGAAATCGGCGCCCCAGGCGGCGGCGAGGACGCGCGCGCGTGCGGACGCCATGTACGGATCAGTTCGGCTCGCGACGACCGCCGCTGGAAACGGCAAGCGCGCGAGCGGGATCGGCGCGAAGCCGCGCGTCTCGGGCGGCGTGTGCGCGGGCGAATCGACGTCGGCGGGCGCGACCAGCAACGCGGCGCTGACCGAACGGGCGACGAGCGACGGCCAGCGCGCAGCCGCGTGCGCGACAAGCGCGCAGCCGAGGCTGTGCGCGACGGCGACCACCGGCGCGCCCGCGGCCTCCACCGCCTGCCGAAACGCTTGCAACCACAGCTCGCGCTCGGGGCGATCCCAGTCGCGCTGCGCGACGCGCGTGCATGCCGGCAGGCGCGCTTCCCACACGGTCTGCCAATGCTCGGGCCCGGAGTTGCCGAGGCCGGGGACGATCAGAAACCGCGCGGCGGTCGACGAACGTTCCGTCACTGTCACTGACTGAGGCTGCCGACCAGCGTCGGCGTGCATTTGCCGGCGACGCAGGGACAGGTGATCGGGGCCTGACACGGCAGCAGGCACTGCACCGTGGCCGGTTTCGGCGCCGTCGTGGGCAGGCAGGCGCCACAGCAGGTGCCGATTCCGTCGGCGTAATGGATGCAATCGGAGTTGCTCATGCACTCCGTGGCCGTGGTGCAGGGGCCGGTGTGCGCGATCGCGACGCCTTTGCAGCGGGCCTCGCAGTCGTTCCCGTAGGTCATGCCGTCGACGCCGCACACCGGATCGTAAATCGCGGGGCACGCACACAGGCCACCGGTGCCGCTGACGCTGCCGCCGGTCCCACCACGCCCTGTCGTTCCACCTTGGCCGCCGCCCATCGCACCGCCACCGGTACCGCCGCGGCCGCCCACACCGGTGTTGTTGTTGCCACCGCGTCCCGCCGTCGGCATTCCGCCGGCGCCACCGCCCATGGCGCTGCCGCCCGTTCCGCCACGCCCGCCTGCGCCGCCGCTGCCGCCGCGGCCACCGGCGCCCGGCCCGTCGCTGCCGCCGCGCCCGGCGCTGGCGCCGCCCCGGCCGCCCACGCCCGCGTTTCCCGTGGCTCCGCCGCCGCCGCCGGTGCCCGCGCCGCCGCTGGTGCCGGCGTTGCCGCTCGTGCCCGCCGCGCCACCGGTGCCCGCCGCGCCACTGGTGCCGCCGCGATTCCCCGCGCCCGCGGCGCCGGTCGCGCCGGCGTCCTGCTTCATCACGTCGATCGATCCGCAGCCCATCACCGCCACGGCCATGCCCAGCGGAAGCAGCACGGCCAGCAGGGCGCGGCGGGTGGTCACCGATCGCGTCCTTCCGGCTGGCGCAGGCGCGAGAAGAACCCGCGCAGCAACGCCGCGCCCTCCGCCCCCAGCACGCCCGGGAAAACCTCGACCCGGTGATTCAGGCGCGGATCCTCGGCCAGCGTGAACAGCGTCCGCACGGCGCCCGCCTTCGGATCGTCGCAGCCGAAGTAGAGGCGGCGCACGCGCGCGTTCACCAGCGCGCCCGCGCACATCGGGCATGGCTCCATCGTGACGTAGAGATCCGCGTCGGTCAGCCGCCAGCGCCCCAGCGCCGCCGCCGCCCGGCGGAGCGCCAGGATCTCCGCGTGCGCGGTCGGATCGCCGCCCGTCTCGCGCTCGTTGTGGGCGACCGCGACGATCTCGCCGCCGACGACGACCACGGCGCCGACCGGCACCTCGCCCCGCGCCCCCGCCAGCTCGGCGGCCGCCAGCGCGCGGCGCATGAACGCGAGCTCGCGCTCACCGGCCGCGGTGGGCTCGGCGACGGAGAGGTTCGAAAAGGCGGCGGAGCTCATGGGCAACCTGGAACCCGTCATTCTATCAAAGCTGGCTGGCAAAGCCGGCCCG
>DATMZL010001314.1:0-3659 GCA_035607075.1 Polyangia bacterium | reverse complement strand
ACGGGCCGCGCCCCACGACCTCCGCGTGTCCGTACTCGGTTCCGCCCTCGGCCGCGAACAAGTAGTAGCGCCCCTTCATCTTGTAGACGTGCGCGCCCTCGGGCCAGATGCCGCCCGTTCCTTCCCAGATCACGCGCATCTCCTCGCGCAGCGTGCCCGTTGCCGGATCGATCCGCGCCTGAAAGACGCGCGGGTGATCCTGGGTCGCGCCCTTGCCGTCGCGCAGGTAGTAGGTCTCGCCGTCTGCGAACAGCAGCGACGGATCGAAGCCGCCGTGCTCGCCGTGGTCCAGCCAGATGGGATCGGACCACGGCCCGCGCGGGTCGGTCGCCGTGACGTAGAAGTTGCCGCCGCGCTTCGGCGAGCCGACCAGCGTCGTGATCATGTAGAAGCGCCCCGCGTGGTGGCGCAGCGTCGGCGCGTAGATGCCGCCCGAGCTGTACACGCCCGCGAGGTTCAGCTGGCTCTCGCGCGTCAGCACATGCCCGATCTGCGTCCAGTTGACGAGATCGCGGCTATGGAAGATCGGGACGCCCGGGAAATATTCGAAGCTGCTGTTGACCAGATAGAAGTCGGCGCCGACGCGGCAGATGCTGGGATCGGGATACATGCCGGGCAGGATCGGATTCGCGAACGTCCGCTCGGCGCCGGACGCCGGCGTTTTCGTCTTGCCCGCGTCAGTCACGATGCCCCAGCCCCCGCAGACGACGGCCACGGCGATAAAAACTGCGAACGTCCATTTCGACACGCGCCATCCAAGCACAGGTCGGCGCGGCGGGCGACGGGATTGTGCGCGCGGCGGCGCGCGCCGCTCAGCCTTCCAGGCCGATGATCGGGATCTTGATCTTGCCCATCTTCTCGCTCGACGGCATCGCCGGCTTTCCCATCAGGCGATGCTTCGGCGGCTTGGGCACAGAAATTCGTCCCTTCACGGGCGCGATCTCGCCCATGAGCGGCGGCTCGGGCGGCGTCCCCATCTCGATGACCGGGGGCGGCGGCGGCGCGATCTGACCGGGGACGGCGATCGGCACCGGCGCGCCCATCGTGTGCTCGCCCGCGCCCACCAATCGCTTGAGACCCATCAACCCGACGAACTGCGCGCAGATCTGCGCCCACAGGACGATCAGCAGCGTGCCCGCGAACACCCACAGTCCCTTCTTGCGCGCGACGCGCAGGCGCTCGCGGCAGTCGGACGTGAGCACGGTGTTGTCGGGGCGGCGGTAGATGCGCAGACACGCGCGCGCGCTGAGCAGGCGAATCGCCTCGGCGCGCGTCAGCGACGACACGTTGTAGACGTTCTGCTTGCATTGACCACAATGCCGGACCTGCTCGTCGCCGGGCATCGAGTCCCACGGCACCTGGCAGGGGATCGGGATCTCGACGAGATCCAGGGCATCGGAACCGAGCTTGTCGTTGATGACGGGGAGGGAGCGGCGCATGGGCGCAGTGAGACGGTCGTCGCGTGCGAAGGATCTCGGCTAAGATCGGCGCGCCGCATGCTACGTGTCGGCACATGGCTTAAGGTCGCGTATCCCCTGGTGTTCGTCGCGGTATGCGCCGCCCGTTCCGGCCCGGCGCGCGCCAACGGCGCGTTCCCCGATTCGGACGCAGTGCTGCTGCCCGCGAATCGGCCGCAGCAGATCATCCTGTCGACGAACTTCGGCCTGATCATCTCCGACGACGACGGCGCGACGTGGCAGTGGACCTGCGAGCGGCCCGAGACGTCGATGGCATCCACCTACGTGCTGGGGGCTGCGCCCGCCGAGAGGATCTACGCGCGATCGCCCGACGTCGGCCTGGCGCTGTCGGACGACGTCGCGTGCAGCTGGCGTCGCGCCGGCGGCGCGCTCGCGGGCGAGATCGCAACCGACGTCTTTCCCGATCCCAGCGACGCGATGCACGTGCTGGCGATCGTCGGCGCCGCGGCCGACGCGGGGCTGGCCGGCGACGCGGTCTACGAATCGTTCGACGGTGGCGCGACGTTTGCCGCGGCGCCGCTGTACGTCGCCGCGGCGGGCGAGCAGCTGGTCGGCGTCGAGATCGCGCGCTCCGACGCGCGCGTCATCTATGTCGCGATCGTGACGCCCGGCCCACACGCGACGCTCGCGCGGTCCGACGACGGGGGCGCGAACTGGATGCGCTACGACCTCCAGCCGTCGATCGGCGCGCGGACCGCGCGCATCGTCGCCGTCGATCCCGCCGACGCGAACGTGATCTTCTTGCGCGCGATCGGCGGCGGCAGCGAGCTGCTGGCGATCAGCCGCGACGGCGGCCTGAACATCGCCACCCCCATCACCTTCCCGGGCGGCACGCTGAGCGCGTTCGCGCGCCTCGCGAGCGGCACCGTGCTGGTCGCCGGTCTGCTTCCCGCCGACGCGGGCGCGACGATCGGCGTCGCGTGGCGATCGAGCGACGGCGGCGCGACGTTCCAGGACTGGACGCTGGCGCCGATGCCGCGGCTGCGCGCGCTCGCCGAGCGCGACGGCAAGCTGTACCTCGCCGCCAGCAACTACTCGGACGGGTGGGCGCTGGCCATGTCTACCGACGAGGGACGGACGCTGCAGCCGATCGCACGCTACGACCAGGTGAGCGCGGTGAAGACGTGCGTCGCCGCCGCTTGCCAGGATTCCTGCGACGAGCAGGCGGGCCGCAAGATCTGGGCGCCCGAGGTCTGCAACCCCTCGGCGCGTGACGCCGCCGTGGACGCCGGCTCGCCGCCGAACCCGTCGTCGGGGTGCGGCTGCGCCACGGGCGCGCCGCGCGGTGGCGCCGGTATCGCGGCGTTGATCGCGTTCGCTATGGTGCTGCTGCGCGTGGGAAGCCGCCGAGCTTTGCTCGGCGACTCCCGTCGCGGGAGGGTTTGGGAACCCTCCCAGGGTTCCCATCCTAAAAGTGCGGCGAGACGGCGACGCCGCGATAGATCATGCCGGACGCCGCGGCCGTGATCGTCGTGGCCGTCGGCGCGCCGCTGCCGGTGTCGACGAAGACGACGAGGTGGTTCAGCGCCGTCTCCGCCGTGCTCGCCATCAGCGTGACGGTTCCCGCCGACGCGTAACCGGCGACGCCGCGGAAGCCCGTCGTGATACCGGAAGCGCTGAACGTCGCAGCGAGGACCCACTTCGACATCGTGACGTCGTAGGTCCACTTCTGGATCCCGCCGCCGTTGGCGATGGTGCGATCGTCGGCAACGTACATCGTATCGACGCCGACCGGATCCGAGAGGTCGAACATCGCGAAGCCGTACGGGTTCGCGGTGCTCGTCGGCATGCCGGGTAGCGACATCGCGGTCTGGCCCGTCGCCGTCGGCGTGCCAGCGCCGATCGCGAACACGTTCGTGAACGTGCCCGAGCCAGCGGATCCGTAGAGCTGGCCCCCGAAGATCGCCAGGCAGCGAACGTTGTCGGGCGTCAAGGCCGTGTGCAGCTCGCCCGTCGCGGCGCCAGTGGTGTTGCTCCAGACGCCGCCGAGCGTGCCCGAGCCCGCGCCCCCGATCCAGACGCCGGCGCCGTCCAGCGTCGTCGCCGAACGGACGTTGTCGCCGTTGTTTCCCATGTCGAAGCGCGTGGTCGTGTTGACGTTTCCTGCGACGTCGTTCAGACCGGCGATTCGTTTACCGGGCGTTGCCTTGACGCTGGGGGTGCCCGAGTCGACACCGTAGC
>DATMZL010001244.1:0-5831 GCA_035607075.1 Polyangia bacterium | reverse complement strand
CCTACGGTTGGGTGTTCGCGCCGCCGTCGCCGTCGTACGTGCCGTACTCGAACGGCCACTGGGCGTACACGGACTATGGCTACACGTGGCAGTCGGCCGATCCGTTTGGCTGGGCGACCGATCACTACGGGCGCTGGGTCTGGGCGAACCGCTGGGTCTGGCGGCCCGACACGACGTGGGGGCCGGCCTGGGTGCAGTGGCGCGAGGGCGACGGCTTCGTCGGCTGGGCGCCGGCGGGCTACACCGACGACGCGTACGTTCCCGATACGACGTGGCGCTTCGTGGGCGCCGCCAGCCTGTTTGCGCCCGACGTCCCGCGCTTCTATGTGAGCACGAACATCGGCGGCTACCTGCACGCGTCGGTGCCGGCGCGCCGCTACATTCGCCACGGAAACCAGACCTGGGTCGGTGGGCCCAGCGACTCGTGGCAGCAGCGCTATCGCGTCCAGCCGCGCCGCGAGACCTTCGATCCCGCCCGCTTCGGGCGCTACAACGACCAGCAGCGCCGGGAGGCGGAGCGGCGCGCCCGCGAGCACCAGCGCGACTGGGACGCGCGCCGGCGGCAGGACGAGCAGTTCCGTCGCGACATGCTCGCGCGGCAACAGCGCGAGGACGAAGCGCGGCGCCAGCAGGCGGAACAGCAGCGCCGCATGATGGACGAGCAGCGCCGCCGCGACGACGAGCGCCGGCGGCTGGACGAGCAGCGCGCCCGCGCCGATGCCGATCGCCAGCGCGCGCGGACCGACGCCGACCGCCAGCGCGCCGAGGCGGAGCAGCGTCGGTTGGACGAACAGCAGCGCCGCATCCAGGCGGACCAGCAGCGCCAGTTTGCGGAGCAGCAGCGCCGGCAGCAGGAAGAGCAGCGCCGGCAAGACGACGCCCGGCGGCGCCAGGAGCAGGAGCTGGCGCGGCGACAGGCTGACGATCAGCGGCGCCAGCAGGCCGAGCAGCAACGGATCGCGGAACAGCAGCGGCGGCAGCAAGACGAGCAGAACCGCCGCCAGGCCGCCGAGCAGCAGAAGCAGATGCAAGAGCAGCAACGCCAGCAGGCCGAACAGCAGCGCCGCACGGACGAGGAGAACCGCCGCCGCACCGCCGACCAGCAACGGCAGCAGCAGGAGGATCAACGCCGCCAGGCGCAAGAGCAGCAGCGGCAGCAGCAAGAGCAGCAGCGCCAGGCCGAGCAGCAGCGCCGCCAGGACGACGAGAACCGCCGCCGTATGGAGCAAGATCAGCGCCGCCAGGCGCAGGACCAGCAGCGGCAGCAGCAGGAAATGCAGCGCCAGCAGCAGGAACAGCAGCGCCAGGCCGAGCAACAGCGCCGCCAGCAGGACGAGCAGCAGCGCCGCCAGCAGGCGCAGGACCAGCAGCGGCAGCAGCAAGAGACGCAGCGGCAGCAGCAGGAGCAGCAGCGCCAGGCCGAGCAGCAGCGCCGCCAGCAGGAGGACCAGCAGCGCCGCATGCAGGATCAGCAGCGCCAGCAGCAGGAGCAGCAGCGTCAGGCCGACCGTCAGGCCGACAAGCAGCGCCGCCAGCAGGACGAAGAGAACCGCCGCCGCGCGGAGCAGGATCAGCGCCGCCAGCAGCAAGATCAGCAACGCCAGCAGGACGAACAGCGCCGCCTCGCGGAGCAGCAGCGCCGCCAGCAGCCGCCCCCCGGCGGACCGCCGCCCGGAAACAACGGCCAGGGCAACGGCAACAACAAGAACGACAAGAACGACAAGAACGACAAGAACGACGACAAGGACAACAAAGGGCGGCACGGCCGCCACTGATCGCACTTCGCGATCTCCCTCTCCCGCTGGTTCCGATCCCCTCGCCCCGCGTAGCGGGGAGAGGGTTAAGGAGAGGGGTCCGTCTTCACCGCCGGCCCCCTCACCCTCCGAGCCTTCTTCTCGTCGGCCTCTCCCCTTTCGGGGGCGAGGCGAAGATCAGATCGGTTATTCCTCGTCGTCGCGCGCGGCTGCGAGGCGGTTGATGACGCCCATGTCCTCCAGCGTCGTCACGTCGCCGCGGACGGCGCCGCTGGTCGCGATCTCGCGCAGCAGCCGCCGCATGATCTTCCCCGACCGCGTCTTGGGCAGCGCGTCGGTGAAACGGATCTCGTCGGGGCGGGCCAGCGCGCCGATCTCCTTGACCACGTGATCGGACAGCGCCTTCTTCAGCTCGGGCGACGGCGCGACGCCCGACTTCGGCGTCACGAACGCGAAGATCGCTTGCCCCTTCAGCTCGTGCGGCGGTCCGACGACGGCGGCCTCGGCGACGCCGGCGTGCGAGACCAGCGCGCTCTCGATCTCCGCTGTGCCCAGCCGGTGGCCAGCCACGTTGAGCACGTCGTCCACGCGCCCCATCACCCAGAAGTATCCGTCCTGATCCTGGCGCGATCCGTCGCCGGTGAAGTACACGCCCTTGATCTCGGACCAGTACTGCTTCTCGTAGCGCTCCGGATCGCCGTGGATCCCGCGCAGCATCGACGGCCACGGTTTCTTGATCACCAGGAAGCCGCCCTCGTTGGGAGCGCACGGCGTGCCGTCGCGCTTGACCACCTGCGGGTCGACGCCGAAGAACGGGCGCGCGCAGCTTCCGGGCTTCGCCGGCGTCACGCCCGGCATCGGCGTCATCATGATCGCGCCCGTCTCCGTCTGCCACCAGGTGTCGACGATCGGGCAGCGGCCGCCGCCGATGATCTCGTGGTACCACATCCACGCCTCGGGATTGATCGGCTCGCCGACGCTGCCCAGCAGGCGCAGCGATGACATGTCGTGCTTCTTCGGGAACTCGTTCCCCCAGCGCACGAAGGCGCGGATCGCCGTCGGCGCCGTGTAGAAGATCGAAACCTTCCGCCGCTCGACGATCGACCAGAAGCGATCCTTTTCGGGATGATCGGGCGCGCCTTCGTAGATGACGCTGGTCGCGCCGTTCGACAGCGGGCCGTAGACGACGTAGCTGTGCCCCGTCACCCAGCCGATGTCGGCGGTGCACCAGAAGATGTCGTCGTCGTGCAGATCGAAGACGTACTTCGTCGTCAGGTGCGCGCCCAGCAAGTACCCGGCGGTCGTGTGGACGATCCCCTTCGGCTTCCCGGTCGTCCCCGACGTGTAGAGAATGAACAGCGGGTGCTCCGCGGCCAGCGCGGCGGGCGGACAGTCGGCGGGCGCCTTCGCCATCACGTCGTCCCACCAGACGTCGCGGCCCGCCTGCATGTTGACGGTCTCGTTCGTGCGGTGCGCGACGACGCACGTCTTCACCGACGGCGTCTGCGCCAGCGCGGCGTCGACGTTGGCCTTCAGCGGGACCGATTTGCCGCGCCGCCAGCCGCCGTCGGCGGTGATGCACAGCTTCGCGCCGCAGTCGTTGATGCGGTCGCGCAGCGCCTCCGCCGAGAAACCGCCGAACACGACCGTGTGCGTGGCGCCGATGCGCGTGCAGGCGAGCATCGCGACCGCCGCCTCCGGGATCATCGGCATGTAGATGGCGACGCGATCGCCCGCGACGATGCCCAGCGCCTTCATCGCGTTCGCGAACTTGCAGACCTCGGCGTGCAGCTGGCGGTACGTCAGCTTCCGGCTGTCACCGGGCTCGCCTTCCCAGTCGATGGCGACTTTGTCGCCGCGGGTCGCGAGGTGCCGGTCCAGGCAGTTCGCCGACAGGTTGAACTGCCCGTCCTCGAACCACTTCGAATACGGCAGCTTCCAGTCGAGGACCTTCTTGAAGTCGCGGATCCAGGTCAGCTCGGCGCGCGCCGTCTCTGCCCAAAACCCCTCCGGATCGTCGATCGATCGGCGGTACTGCTTCTCGTAGGCGGCCGCGTCGTTGATCAGCGCGCGCGCCTTGAAGTCCGCGGACGGCGGAAACATCCGCGCCTCGCGCGATACCGATTGGATGGTCCCCGATGCGTTTTCCTCGTTGGCGCTCATGTGCGGATACTAAATCCTTCCAGGCCGGCCGGCGGCAGCGAATCATCGATCTCGACCGCGGTCACCCGTGCCAATGAAGGCCCGCGACGCAGCCATTTGATCAGGTCGCCGACGGCCTGCTCTGTCCCTTCCGCCTCGACCTCGACGCTGCCGTCGCGCATGTTGCGAACCCAGCCGGCGATGTTCGCGCGCCGGGCTTCCTGCGCCGTCGCGGCCCGAAACCCGACCCCCTGGACGTCGCCGCGAACGATCGCGCGGATCCGCCTCATGGCTGGATGCGGAGCTGCGGCAGGGGGCGCGCCGCGGGCGGCGCCTCGCCTGGCGTGGCGCGGATGACGTCGACCGGTGCGGGCGCGGGCGCGGGACGACCGTCGACCGCAGCCGACAGGACACGAACCGAGCCGTCGGTCGCGGCGACCGGCGCGAGCAGCCAGCGCCCATCGAACGACAGGTCAGGCATTCCGAGGCGCCCCACCGCAGCGATCGCGACCGTCGCGGCGTCCTCGGCGCCGACGCGGAACACGGCCGCCTCGTTCGGCGTCGTCGCGGCCGGCGTCGCCGGCGCGACGTCGGGAGCCGGCTCCGGAGGTTTCGTCGCCGCGGCGAAGAACACGGTCGCGCGCTCGGGCGGCAAGCGAATCGCCGCGCCGCTGACGAGCGGCGGCGCGCGGCCGACGCCGATGCGCGCGGGATCTCGCGCCGCGGCCACGGACACGACGCGCGCCACCTCGAGATTCGTCAGGCTTTCGGGGCTGCTTCCCAGCCGCAACGCGCGCAGCTCCGCCGGTTGGGGACCGCTCGCGCGGCTGCGCGCCGTATCACCCGACAGCACCCACAGCGTGTCGCCGGCCGGCGAGAACGCGACGTCGACGAGCACGCTCTCGCGCACCTCCGGGAGAACCGATAGCGCGCCCGCCACCGCGGCGCGCACGCGCGGCACCAGATCCAGCAGAACGACGCGGTTGCCCTCGGCGGTCGCGACCGCCAGCAGCTTGCCATCGGGCGACAGATCGGCGGCGACGATATGCGCCCGCGCGATCTCGGCAGGCAGCGCACGCGGCGTGGTGCGCGCGGGGTGCAGCGCAGACGACGACGTGTCGAGCAGCATCACGTCCTTTTCGCGCACGACCGCCAGCACGGGCGCGCGACCGGCCGCCGCCAGCGCGACGATGGCGTCGTTGCCCATGTCGATGCGATAGACGCCCTTCGGCCCTCTCGCCGCGGGCATCTCGAACACAGTCACGATCGATCGCGACGTCTCGGCGACGTAGGCGGCGCGCCCGTCCGACGACAGCGCGAGCCAGCGCCCGCCGGGTGCCGGCATCGTCCCGGCGGCGATCGAACCTTCGGGTCCGACCTCGGCCCAGCCGATCTCACCGGAGCCGGGCGCAAGCACGGCCGCGTAGCGCCGCACGGCGATCGGCCGCTCGCCCCGCCCCACCTCGTTGCTGACGATGACCGGCTGCGACCCGGACGGCGTCGCCGGCGGCACGCGCACGACGATGCCGCCGTCGCGCGTCCGCCCGAGCACCGCCGCGGGCCGGCCGCCGACGAGCACGGCGGGCTGGCGGCCGAACGAGCGCCCGCGAATCCACAGCGTCTCGCCGATCACCGCGATGCCGTCAGCCTGTTGCATCGCGAGGTTCCCCGTGAGCGCGACGTCGCCGCCGCCGACGTCGACGACCTCCGTGATCTCAGGGCTGCCCGACGTCTCGGCGAGGTCGAAGCGGTCCTCGACCATTTCGTGATTCGGCCCCGCGCAGGCGGCGAACGCGAGCGTCAACAGCCCGGCGCGGCGAATCATCGCAGGGTTAGCGCGTGGGGAGCCGGCGAGCTGTGCTCGCCGCGTACCATCGCGGGAGGGTTTGGGAACCCTTTGAGGGTTCCCATGTGAATCAGGCGAGCTGCTTTTCC
>DATMZL010001589.1:0-2536 GCA_035607075.1 Polyangia bacterium | reverse complement strand
GCCAGACCGACGCCTCGAAGTAGCCTTCGTTGCGGAGGAAGTCGAGCACGCGCAGCCGCTCCTGCTCGAGGGCGGCGGTCCGCTCGGCGCCGGCGGGCGGCAGCGGGCGCCCCGGGCGTATGGTGATGCGGCGCTGGATCTCGTCCTGCCGGATCGGCCAGTTGCCTGTGACGAACACATAGCGGACGCGGTCGTAGGGTTTGAGCTCGACGACCAGCGTGACGCCGCCGGCCGCGGGACGCTTGGTGACGCTGGCGCGGTAACCGATGCCGTCCAGCGTCTCGGCCAGCCGCGGCGCCGTCCCGATGGGCTTGCCGATCCGGTCGCTCGGCCCCGTCTCGATGAAGGGCTCGCCGATCGGCGCGATGGACGCGAGCAAAGCCAGCAGCTGGTCGTCGGGATCGACGCGCTCGCCGGCCAGCTCGTAGCCGAGGATCGGGATGCGCGCGGCCGGCGTCACGGGTTTCGTCGGCTCGAGCGACGGCATCGCGGGCACGACGGGCGTCTCGACGTCGTCCTCGTCCTCCGCCGCGGGGGCGGGCGGGGGTGCGGGAGCCGGCGCCGGCGCTTCCGCTTGCGCGGCAGCTGGGCTCGCAATCAAAAGCGCCAGCAAAATGAGACGGACGCGGCTCACGGGCGGACGGATGCCGTCCACGGTAACCGGTCAGCGCGCCCGGTTCACCTTCTTATTGGGCGAACTCTCCGGCGCCGTGCCGTAACACTTGACGTGGGTCCGCGGTCAGTTTCCGCAGATGGGGCCTCGGCCGTCGACCGCGCCGTGGAAGCAGTTCTCGGGGAAGTAGGTCGCACCGGTCGAGCACGCCCCGCCGTCGGCGCTCGGGACCGCCCAGCAGCTTCTGCTGTTGTCGAAGCACCACGCGGGGATCAGCGTTCCTGTGCACGCGTCGGGCTGCGCGTCGCTCGGATTGCCGTCGGGTGCCGCGTCGCCGCCGCCGTCCGTGCCACAGGTGTTCGTGATCGGCCCGCTGCCGTCGATCCCGACGGGACCCGGGAAGCAAATCGATTGACTGTAAACGTACCCGCCAGGGCAGGTATTGCCGAACGGCGCCGTCTGAGCCCCGTCGCACGCGCGATAACAAACCGCAGGCACGAACGTCCCGGGACATGCGTCCTCGGACGCATCGACAGGACCGCCACCTACTCCGCCGGCTCCGCCCGCGCCGCCGCGCGCGCCCGCGTCGTTTCTGTCCGAGAGCTTTCCGCTGCTGCACGAGAAGATCGCGACGGCGGCGCCCATCGACACGACCGCAAGGATTGTCCTCAGCATGCGCGGCCGATTATCACTGCGGTCGGATCGCGTAGTCCAGGCGGAACTCGAGCACGCCGTTGACCGGCTGCGTTTCCGGCACGCCCTGCAGCGCCGACGTGCGGATCTGTTCCAGCCGGCCGCCCAGCGTCAGGTAGTCGCCCAGCCAGACGTCGCCCTGCGCGGTCCAGCGGCTGTTGCCGTAGAACCCCTGCAGGTAGTCGGCCTGCAGGTTGAGGCGGCGGCTGATGCGCTTGCGCACGCGCCCCTGGAAGCCGTCGGACCCGACGGTGAGACGCAGGTTGAGCCCGGTCAGCCGGTAGAACGTGTCGTCGATGTAGGGCTGCATCAGGTTGTCGACAGCGTCGCGCGTGATCTGCCCGCCGACATCCTGCATGGATGCGGCGTTGGCGCCCATCGTCGCGTTCTGCGTCGACACGCGCTGCGACTCCGAGGCGGTGCGGCCGGTGACCAGCAGCATCGCGACCTGGTTGCGATCCAGGCCGTCGTCGCTGGTCATGTCGATGCGCGCCTCGCGCAGCGGCCCGTTGATGATCATGCGGACGTTGTGGTCGTTGCCGTTCGCGTCCGTGACCAGGTTGGTCGCCTCGACGTGCAGGTCAGGCGTCTCGCCGTCAGCGATCGACTTCGTCCCGATGAACGTCACGTGGTTCACGCCGGGCACCAGATCGAAGTCGCCGCGCATGAACGGGATGTTGAAGCGGCCGTCCATCGGGCGTACGTCGCCCGCGAGCTGCGGCTCGGACAGCGTGCCGCCGACGTGCAGCAGGATGTCGACGCGGATCTCGGGCGCGAGGTTGTTCGCGACGATGAACCCTTCACCGACGGTGCGCACGCTGAGATCCAGCGCCAGCTGCTCGAGCAGCGGGTTGCCTTCCCAGAACGGGCGCACGGTGGACTCGTTCACGCGCGGGCTGATCACCAGGTCCTTGATCTTGAAGTCCTGCAGGTAGCGCCCGGACACCAGGCGGACCTCGCCGCCCAGCTCGAACCCGTCTTCGAGGTTGCCGGTCATGTCGAGATCGAACGCCAGATCGTCGACCTCGAACGACTCCGGGCTGCTGTAGGCGAGTCGTTCGCCGTGCAGCGGCAGGTCGAACTCGCCCAGCTTGAAGGGGACGAGGCTGATGATCTCGACGCGCCCGGCGCGCACGCCCGAGGCGCCGATGACCAGCACGCCCTGGTCGTCGAGCACGACGCGCACGTTGTGGAGGATCGCCGCCTCGTTGCTCACCTCGACGATGCCGC
>DATMZL010001568.1:0-2333 GCA_035607075.1 Polyangia bacterium | reverse complement strand
ACGCCAGGCGTCCCGGCACCGCTCGGCAGCGCCCCGGCGCCCGTCGGGCCCTCGTTGAAGTCGGATCTCGACTCTATCCTCGCCGCGGCGCGGCAGTCGAAGCTGCCGCCCGAGCTCGTCGCGGAGCTCGAGCGCGACGTGCAGCGCGAAGTGCTCGACCGCTTCCCGTCGCCGCCCGAGGCGACGAAGCCAAAGCGCACCGCCGCGGATCTCGCCGGCAACCGCACCGGGCCACCGCCGCGCGGCCCGCTGCTCGAGAACCGCCCCGAGCGCTCGATGGCCGACCAGGAAGCGGCGATCGACGCCGAGCTCCGCGCCGCGCGCCCGAACAACGCCGGCACGCCGACCGGCAACGCCCAAGTCGTCGGCGGCGAGACGATCAAGACGATGCAGTCCAATCTGCGCAACCTGGCAGAAGCGAAGAAGCGCAGCGAGAACGGCGACGTCCGTCAACAGGGCCTCTTGCTCGACGCGGTGCAGGAGGCGATCGACCGCATGATGTCGCGCGAGAATCCCGGCCTGGCCGATGAGATGTCAGCCGTCGACAACGGCTACGCCAAGTTCAAGATCGTCCAGCGCGCGGCCGGCTACCCTGGGACGCAAGCCGGCGTGTTCACTCCGTCGCAGCTGCTACGCGCGATCCGCGACAAGGATCCACGCAAGGACAAGGCGAATTTCGCGCAGGGCGAAGCGCGCATGCAAGACTTCGGCAACGCGGCGAAGAAGGTCATGGGCGACACGCTGCCCGACTCCGGAACGCCGACGCAGGCGCTCGTCGCCGCGCTGATGGAATCGCTTGCCGGCAAGAAGGCAATGGGCATCTTCGGCATTCCTGGCGGCATCGCCGGCGCCACGGCGCTCGCGCCGTTCTATAGTCGCGGCGCGCTATCGCTCGGCGAGCGCATGCTCATGGGGCCGCCGACCGCCGCGCCCCTGGCGCAGTGGCTCCCGTACGGCGTGCCGCCGCAACGATGACCGACGATCAAAGCCCTGCGCAGCCGCCCGTTTGCGAGAACGAGCGTCCAGACCTACCCGGTGCTGCAGCGGGGCACCAGCTCGAGCCGATCGCGATCCCGCAACCGCCGTCGTTCGCCCGCGCCAACGCGGCGAAGGCGGCGAAGGGGCGCGTTCCCGAAAAGATCGTGTGCCGCGGCGCGGAGTGCTTGAAGATCAACGCCGGCGGCGTGCTGAAAAACCGCATCAAGTTCGGCGCCGACGCGCGCACGGCGACGAAGCGGCGCGAGCACTGCCTGGTATGCGAGCGCGCGAAGAACCGCGCGACCCGCGCCAGGACCGGCGGCGACGGCTACAAGGCGAAGGCGACGGTGCAGCTCCCGCCGTCGGAGAAGCCAGATCTGCCGATCGTGCGCGCGGTCAGCGCTGCCGAGAAGGTGCTCGGCGAGCTCATGACGGCCGGCGAGGGGCTGTTGAACGGCGCGAACGGGATGATTACCCCGGAAGCCTTCAACGCCGTGCTCGAGCAGCGGCGCCAGCTCTACGGCCTGGCCGGCATGGATTCGCTCTTCGACCTGGCGAACATGCCGCAGTCCGACAATTCGATGCTCATGCAGGTCAAGATGCTCGCCGCAAAGGCGCTCATCGAGTACGCGAAGGCGGACGGCCCCGGCAAGCCGTCTGGCCTCGACGGCATGCTGTCCGACATGCACGCCGACTTTCTCGCGCACGCGCCGCGGATCCGCAGCGTGCGGCAGACGACGACCGAGATGATCGTCGACGGCGGCGAGAAAACCGTCAATTGACCGTCGTGCCGGCGATCACGATCCCCGGCGGTTCAAACGGCTTCCAATCGAGCAAGACGAGCTGATCGCCGAGCTTCGCCTGCCCCTGGTCGACCAGATGCTTCCCGAGCTGCGCGCGGATGTCGGTTAGATCCTGGTAGGTGCAGATCGGCAGGTCGCGCGTGAATTCGGCGTCGCCGATGAACTTGCTCGTCCCCTTCGCATCGTTGATCTGGTAGCGAATCCAATAGCGGCGCTGTTTCGTGGCGAGTGTCATTGCAATCTCCGTATCGGTTCGCGGCTTTCGTCGTGGTCTTTCTCGCGCAGGGCGGCGAGCGTGTGCTTGACGATCTCGTCCTCCGTGATCTGCGCGTCGAGCTTCGGGTTGTCGGCGGCGAGCATCTGCGCAACGTACTGGATCAACGTCGCCATGACGACGCCGTAATGCACCGGCTCATAGTTGCACGGCCGCGTGCGGTAAGTGACGCTCGCATCGTCGTGCGCGATCACTTCGATGATCGGCGGATTCACGGGAAGAGCCCCGTCTTGCGCTCGACCTCGAGCAGCGTCTCGAGCACCGCGCGCATCGCCGCG
>DATMZL010001535.1:0-2570 GCA_035607075.1 Polyangia bacterium | reverse complement strand
GCCGGACGCCCGAAGTCCGCGGCGAGCCGGTGGCGGTGCTGGAAGCGGGCAGCGACGGCGCGGGCAAGTCGCGCACGAACAAGACGAGGCGAGTCGCGCGCGTCACTGAGGTTTCGCCGGAGGCGCGTCGGGCCGGCGTGCGTGCCGGGATGACGGGCGCGCAGGCGGCGGCGGTCTCGGCGGGGCTGCGCCTGCTGACCGTCACCGCCGCGGATCGCGAGGCGGCGTCCGCGGCGCTGGCCGACGTCGGCTACGCGTTCGCGCCGCGCATCGAACGGGGCGACGGCGATCGCATCTTCTTCGACAGCGAGGATCTCGCGCGCCTGTACCCGGCCGGCGAAACGGCGATCGCGCAGGCGGTGCAGGCGGCGGCAGCACGCGTCGGCCTGGGCGTGCGCGTCGCGATCGCCGCGTCGAAGGGCGTGGCGCGGCTGGCGACGCGGGCGCACGAGCTGGCGCTGGTGCCGACGGCGGCCGGGCCGGCGCGGGCTGCGCTGGCGTCGATCCCCGTCGAGGTGCTCGCGGAGGGCGAGTCGGAGCTGGCAGCGGCGTTCCGGCGCTGGGGGCTGCGCACGGCGGGCGACGTCGCGGCGTTGCCTGTCGACGCGATCGGCTTGCGGCTCGGGCCGGCGGGCGCGCGCGCGGGTCGGTTGGCGCGCGCGATCGACGACGAGCCGTTCGTGCCGCGGCTGCCCGACGACGCGCTGGAGGAGGCGATCGAGCTCGACTACCCGGTCGCCGAGCTGGAGCCGTTCGCGTTCGTGCTGCGCGGCCTGGTCGATCGGGCGCTGGGCCGCCTGCGCGAGCGCAGCCTCGCGTGTGCCGGACTGACGGTGCGCCTGGCGCTGGATCCGCGCGGCGTCGACGTGCGCGCGGTGCCGATCGCGGCGCCGACCGGCGACGCGGCAACGCTGCTGCAGCTCGCGCGGCTGGATCTGGCGCGGCGGCCGCCGGCGGCGCCGATCGTGGGCGTGCGCCTGCTGGCGTTGCCGGCGCGGGTGCGCGCCACGCAGCTGGACATGCTGCGCCCGGCCGGGCCGGCGCCCGATCGGCTGGCCGCGACCATCGCGCGGCTGGCGGCGCTGGTCGGCTCCGACAACGTCGGCGCGCCCGCCATCGAGGAGACCTGGCGCGAGGAGGCGGTGGGGGTGACGACGTATGAGCCGGCGCGGCCGGACGAGCGTGGGGACGCGGCCCTCACCCTTACCCTCTCCCCGCTACGCGGGGCGAGGGCAAACGGGCGCGGGGATCCGGGCGCTGCGAACGAGACGGGCGCTGCAAACGAGACGGGATCTGGTGAGCCGAGGCTCGCGATCCGGAGGCGGCGGCCACCGGAGGAGATCGAGGTGCTGTTGAACCGGCAGGGGCCGGCCGCGTTTCGCGGGCGGGAGACGACCGCGCGCGTGCTGATCGCCGCCGGGCCGTATCGCCTGTCGGGTGAGTGGTGGCGCGAGGGCGAACATTTCTCGCGCGAGTACTGGGACGTGCACGCGTCCGACGGCGCCGTCTACCGCGTGCACCAGAACAAGCGCGACGGCCGCTGGTACCTCGATGGCTACTACGACTAGCCGCTCCGCGCCGAAGGCGCGGTGTGCGGCTACCTTTTAAAATGACCAAGAGCGACTACGTCGAGCTGCGGTGTCGGTCGGCGTTCAGCTTTCTCGACGGGGCGTCGCTGCCGGAGGATCTGGTGGCGGCGGCGGCGGCCGGGGATCACGGAACGCTGGCGCTCGCCGATCGCGACGGCGTTTACGGCGCGCCGCGCTTCTTCGCGGCGGCGCGCAAGACCGGGCTGCGGCCGATCGTCGGCGCCGAGATCTCGCTGGCCGCCGGCGCCGCGCCCGTGCTGCTGCTCGTCGAGGACCGGCGCGGCTATCAGAACCTTTGCCAGCTGATCACCGCGGCCAAGGCCGGTAGACAGAAGTCAGATTCCGTCAACGCGCCGATGGACCTGCTCGCGGCGTACGCGGGTGGTCTCACGGTGCTCGCCGGCCCCGCACCGCGCGCCGATCTGCCCGCGCTGTGCGACGTGTTCGGGCGCGATCGCGTCTACCTGGAGGTGCAGCGCCACTTCGACGCCGAGGAGGCCCACCGCAACCGCGACGTGCTGGCGCTGGCGCAGGCGCTGGGCGTCGGCGTTGTCGCCACCAACGACGTCCGCTACGCGACGCCCCTGCAGCGGACGGTGCACGACGTGCTGACGTGCGCGCGCGAGAAGGCGACCGTCGACGAGATCGGCCGCCGCCTGGCGCCCAACGCCGAGCGCTGGCTGAAGCCGGCGCGCGAGATGCAGCTTCTGTTTCGCGATCTGCCCGCCGCCGTGTGCGCGACGCGCGCGATCGCCGAGCGCTGCGCGTTCACGCTCGCCAATCTGGGCTACGCCTTCCCCGACTACGACGTCCCGCCCGGCGAGACGCAGCAGAGCTATCTCGAGAAGCTCTCCTGGGCCGGCGTCGGCACCCGCTACGAACCGGACGACAAGCTCCTGCCCAAGGTGCGCCGCCAGCTGGCGCGCGAGCTGGGGATCATCGATCGCCTGGGCCTGGCCGGGTACTTCCTGATCGTCTGGG
>DATMZL010001128.1:0-4729 GCA_035607075.1 Polyangia bacterium | reverse complement strand
CATCAGGTCGCGGCCCTCGCGGATCAGGGGCAACGTCGCGGCCTGGACGGGCATCGGGTCGACGAAGCCCATCTCCTCGATCGCGCGTAGCACGTCGGCGTGCAGCCCGAGCTCGGCGAACGTGGGGCCCTTCGGCGCTTTCGGTTCGGCGGCGTCGGTCGCGGCGGTCGCGGCGGTCGCCGCGTCAAGCGGCGCGTCGGCCGCGGGCGGGGTGGTGGGAACGGGTGTGTGGTCGTTGATCGGATCGGTCATGGTTGTATGGCTCCGGAAGCTGGCGCGGCGACGGTGGTGCCGATGCGCCGGCCCACCGATTGAAGTCGCTCGCGCATCTGGTCCAGGCGGGGCGCCTGGTGTTGTGCGAATCCTTGAAGTTCTTTCGTGTACGTCACGGCGGTCTTTTTCAGCTCGTCGTGGATCACGCCAAGCTCGTCCCAGCTCTTCGCGAGCGGGCCCTTGTGGCGCTCGCCGAATCGGCATCGCTGGCCCGCCGCCGCCCATTGGCCCAGCCAGAACGATTCACTCTCTGACCAGCGCTGGGCTTCGTCAGGGTCGTAGTGCGCGAGCAGGTTGTGGAAGTTTTCGAGGTGGCGCTCCAACCCCTGCTCGACGACGCCGAGCTCCTCGAGGCAGCCCTGCAGATCGGCGGGCGACGCGGGGGATCCGATGGTCGCGCCCGTCGGGACCGCGTTGCGACGGCGATAGATCGCCACGCCGACCGACACCAGCATGTAGGCGCTGCCGAGCGAGACGAACCCCAGCACCAACCAGGAGAGGAATCGTCGGTAACGGCGAAATTCGGGGGGAGATGTCGAAGCAGGTTGTTCAGAGGGCATTGCCGCGGTGGCGCGTCCAGCGTGTGCGTCGGAGCGCCGCCGCATCACGAAAGCCCCGGTGCGCCGGGGCGTCGCCACGAAACCTACGGGCGGTGTCGGGCCGTGTCAACTCATCCGTCAGGGACAGGACTGGGGGCGACACACGCCCGCCTGCCCGAAGCGGCAGCAGTTCGGCGCTGTCCCCGGGCATTGCGAGGACGAGGTGCAGAGGACCGCGCCGCCGGCGAAGCTGCAGACCTCGGGTGCGGTGCACGTCGTGGCGCCCCCGAGCAGGCTCAGGCAGCAGAAGGTCCCGGCCGAGCACACGGAGCCGTCGAGGCAGCCGATGCTGGCGCCGCCCGGGCACGTCGCCCCGGCGCTGATGCACATCGACCCGCTCGACTGAACGCAACACGCCTCGACCCCGGGGACGCAGGCCGTCTGGCCGCACGGGATGGGGAGGGCGCCGGTGCCGGCCGTACCGCCGCGTCCTCCGCGGCCGCCGAACCCACCGAATCCGCCGATTGCGCCAAATCCGCCAAAGCCACCGAATCCGCCAGCGCCGCCGCGGCCCGCGGTTCCGGTCGTGCCACCACGTCCGGCGGCGCCGGTCGTCCCGCCACGTCCGGCGACTCCGGTGGTGCCGCCGCGCCCGGCGGCTCCGGTGGTGCCGCCGCGTCCGGCTGCTCCGGTCGTTCCGCCGCGTCCGGCGGTCCCGGTCGTTCCGCCGCGTCCCGCGAGGCCCGTCGTATTGCCTGCGCCACCTCGTCCTGCGTCGCCTGTCGTCGACCCACCGATGCTGCCGCCGAGTCCCGCGGCGTCGCCGCCTGTACCACCGCCACCCCCGGTGCCGACGGTTCCGCCATGACCGCCGTGCCCGGTGCCGATGGAGCCGCCGTTTCCGGCCGTCCCTCCGTCATCCTCGACGGGCTCGTCCAGGTCGGTTCGGCCGCACGCTACGACGAACAGCGCGGCAGCAATCGAATAAGCGAGACGTCTGCGAAGTGCCATGCGGGGAAGTCCAATCATAGACCAATCCGCGGCAGATCTCAGTTCGAGGAAGGGTCGGCCACGACCGCCCGGAAATGGCCCTTGTCGTCCGAGACGGTCACGGCGCGCAGCACCGGCGTCATGGTGCAGCCGGCGGCCGTCGCGCAGCGCGGCTCGAAGATGCGGATCGTCGCGTTGGTCAGCGGCGTCTGCCCCGTCGCATCACTGACATCGCCTTCGATCAGAACGGGCTTCGGCAATCGGATCGGGTACGTATCGGTGCGAGTGACGGGCACGTCGTACTGGGTCAGCCGGGGCGCCGACGACCCGGCCGCTGGGTCGACGTCGAGCTGATAGACGCCCTTGTCGACGGCCAGCTGAAAGAACCCGGCATTGTCAGTCACAGCGGTGAACGTGGTCGGCCCCGTCGTGGAGCAATCGGCCGGAGACGTGCGGCTGGCGGTGACGGTCGCGCCAGCGACCAGTGCTCCCTGCGCAGACGACACGGTCCCGGAGAGCACCGGACGGCGGGGAACGCGGATCGTGGCGGTCGAGCCGCCACCGAGAATGGGTTGCGGCGGCGCGCAAGTGGTCGCGTATGCCGAGCCCGGCGGCGGCACGACGCTGACGTCGTAGCTTCTGGTCATTCGGCTGGCGCCCGGAATCAGCAGGAGGGCCACCTTTCCGTCGGCATCGGAGTCCGCCTCCTGCCGGAAGCGCGTTACGCCGAGGGGGGGCATCGTCGAACCGGACGGCGTGGGCGGATCGAGGACGGCGACGGCGCGCAGCATCGCGCCTGCGACGGGCTCCATCGCCGAATCGTCACTCGCGATAGTGAAGACGACCGGATTCGGATCGGGGGCTTGAAACGCAGGCAGCGTCGCCGTTCCGATGAACGCGTTCTGTACGCTAAGGGGCATCTTGGTGTACGTGAACCACGGATCGAGATTGGATACCGGCGCGAGCTCGAAAGAAAAATCTCCCGCGACACCAGGCGGAATGAACAGCACGAACGTACCGTCGGCCTTCATCGTCGCCACGCTGCTGACCAACGTCCCGTCCAGGAAGGCCCGCGCGGTGTAGCCGGTCGTCGGCGCACCACCGAGGGCATCGACGAGCGCGCCGTGGGGCGTCTGGTTGGGGTCCTTGGGCATGGGGAGGACGTTCGCTGCTGTCGTCGCGTCGACCGAGAATCGGTAGGGCGGTGTCATCTGATCGGCCGGTGGTATGGGAACGAGAGTGAACGCACCGGCTCGTCCGCTCACCGATTCCGGCGCCATGATCGCGGCTTTTGTCTCGCCGGGCGTCACCGTAGTCTCGAACATCAGCGGCGGCCGCCCGGGGATGAGCGAAGGCACAGCAAGGACGACGTTCGCGGCAGGCGGAAACACCACGCCGGTCGGAACGACGAAGGCGGCGTTGATCGAGACGCTCCGATCGGAAACCAGCGTCCAGGTTCCCCCGCTCATCGGCGCGGTTCTTTCGGTGAGCGCCGCCTGCTGGTTGATAGTGGTTGGTTGGATCTCGACCGCGAGCGCCGACGGGAACGCAGTCGCCCGAGGGACGCAAGTCCCGACCACGCACACTCCACCTGAACACGGACCGTCGTTCGCACAGCGCCCGTAGCCGTTTCCTCCGCCGGTGCCGCCGTCGAGCGAAACGTTCGTCTTTTCTCCGTTGCCCGCGCATGCGGCAACGGATAGCGACCCGAGGAGCAGCGGGAGCAGGCGCTTCACGGCGACGTCCCACCCTGGCAATTCTTGATCAAGGTCCAATTGACCAGGGCAGGGCGCAGGCCGTCCTCGGTCAAAAGGAGATCACTCTCGGTCGATTGGCTGCCCCCGATGAAGCGACTGTCGGAGACGGCCGCGGTGATCTGATGCGTCGAGGTGGTGACGTTCAACTTGAAGCAGTTCGGCTCGAAGGAGACCGGTCTTCGCACCAGTGAGCCGTCCTGCGGGGGCGGAATCTCGTCGTCTTGCGGACTCTTGGTGTTGATGTCGTTGAACGGAGGGTATTCGACTATCCAGCGGACAAAGAGAGGGTCGCCGACGTTGTTGTCGGACAGTGTCACCGAGAACGTCGCCGGGTCCTTCGTTACCGTGGTGCCCTGGTCCGGTGAGACCGACACCAGTCGCGGCGGCGAGTTCGGGGCGCCGGAGGGATCCTGAAACTCGGGACCCAACGGGATGATGCAGGCGGACGAGAGCGAGGCGGTGAACAGCAACAAGAGAAGCTTTCGGTCGAGCTTAGAAGCGTGCTCCTCGATGTAGAGCAGCAAGCGTGCCAGCGCGGAACGGCGCGCGCCGCGCGCGCTTACTGCAGCTCGGCGCCACGCGGGCCGGACATTGCTGTCAGGCACTGTCCTCACTTTTCGTCACCCGCAAACACAGCCTTGCGCGCGGCTCAGGCGTCTCCGTCGTGTCCGTTCGTCGGCAGGCCGGCATCGTCCACGCCGCCGTTCTCGCCCTTCTCGAGGTGCCGGAAGATCGTGCGCGGATCGACGCCGAGATCACGCGCGGTCTTGGTCCGGTTGCCGTTGTTCAGCGTCAGGATCTCGTTGATGTAGTCGCGCTGGAACTTCTCCTTTGCTTCAGCGAGCGGAAGGATCGGCGGCAGATCGTCGGGCGACAGGTCCAGGTCTTCCGGACCCAGCAGCGCCTTGTCGGCGAGCACGACCGCCTTCTTGATCCGGTTCTCCAGCTCTCGGATATTGCCGGGCCACCTGTGCCGCTTGATCGCCGCGATCGCGTTCGGCGTCAGGCCGCGCACGGTGTTGCCGTACTCCGGCGCGTAGCGGGCGAGCAGGTAGCGCGCGATGACGAGGATGTCGTCGCCGCGGTCGCGCAAGGGCGGGAGGTGCACGTTGACCACGTTCAGGCGGTAGTAGAGGTCCTCGCGGAAGCGGCCGGTCTTGATCTCGGCCT
>DATMZL010001499.1:0-2594 GCA_035607075.1 Polyangia bacterium | reverse complement strand
TCCAGACGGCGGTGCCGTCCGCGATCCAGCGCGTCGATTTCTGGGTCTGCGTGGCGTCGTAGTTGAACTGCAGGTCGCGCGTCCAGGTGAAGGGCCCATTTCCGCCCCAGGTGATCGAAGAGGGTACGGGCTCCGGCAGTGGGCCGCTGCTCGCCGTGGAGCTGTTGTAGCTGATGTTGATCTCGTTGCCGTAACGGTCCTCGATCTTATCGAGGTAGTAGCCGAAGGTGCGCGCGGGGGTGGTGATCCTCCCGAACGTGAAGCCCGTCCACGCCAGCCTCGATTGCGCGCTGCGGCCGTACCAGAAGATGCGTCCGTCCGGCTGGTAGACCTTGAACGTCTGGATGCCGCCACCGTCGGCGGCGGTGGCCATGATCTTCACGAACGAGTTCCGCCTGGTACGGAACTCCCCCGTGCTGTTCGCCGTACCGTTCAGCCGCAGCAGGCGCTGCCCATCGAGGCAGAACGTATCGCCCTTGAAGTCGATGCGCGTCTGGGCGCCGTCGAGGGAGCGGTTCTTCGCGCAACGTTTGATCACCGACAGGCCGCCGATACTCCATTTCGGCCCGAGCGTGCCGACGCCACCGTCACTCCTGTAATCGATCGAAAGCGATGGTTGCAAGCCGCGAACGCCGTCCGGCACCCAGATCGGGATCGAATAGCTCGCGGCGCCGTCGTCGCCCACGTCCGGCGCCCCAGACGTCGATGCGGCGATCAAATTCCCGGCCGCGGCGATCGACTGGATTCTTCCGTTCAGCGCTGTCCCGATGTCGGGCGCAGCCCGAAGGCTGCCCGTCGCGGTGGTCGAATCCTTGGAGGGCTGCCCGCCACAGGTCGCGAGCAGCAGCAACAGGAACGGCGCGCGTGGATGTCTCATCGTAGATACAACACGCGACGGGGCCGGCGAGTGAAGGTCGGGCGCGACCCACGGTAATTGCGGGGGACCGGATTCGATCGGCGAAGCGGATCAGAAAGATCACTGCGTCGAAACGCGGTCGTTGGCGTCGAGGCGCGCTTGGGCGCAGCCGGGGCGTTCGACAAGGGTCTGGTGGGCGCCGTCGATCTCGTCTTGCCAAGCGGCCAGCTCCTTGTCGGCCTGGGCCAGCTCCTTCTCGGCGCGGGCGCGGTCTACGTCGCTCGCGGCCAGCTCGCGCCGCATCCGGCGTCTCATTGCGCGTCCACCTCGACGATGTCGACGCTGTCCTCCGCTCCTTCCGCGCAGAACTGAAGCGCGAGCTGTGCTCCCTTGCCGGTGCGGGGGCCGCGGAAGCGAATGCCCGCTGCGTTCGGCGCGTAACGGTGCAGGCTGGGCTCGGCGCGGATCAGGCGGCGCGCCTGGGCGAGCGCACGGACCGCGGCCGCACCCGGGCGGACGTCGCCGAGGGTCAGCGGCTTCCGCTTCGCGATGTCGAAGCTCCGGCAGCGAAGCCGGTTGTGCGCGTGGGCGGCGCCATCGAAGAACCAGCTCTCCGCGACGTAGATCGACACGGCGGAGCCGTCCTGAAAAGCGACGCGCACGACGCGCTCGAACCAGCCGTTATCGCAGTGATCGCGAAGGTCACGGTCGACCGTAGGCGCGAGCAGCGCCTTGTCGCCGGCCATCAGTCCGTCGACGCAGCAGGTGCCCTCGCAGCTGGTCGTGATCCGCAGACCGCCCGGAAGCTTGCGATCGGGACCTGGGCCATGACGCGTCGCCAGCTCGGCGGTCGTCGGTGCGCGGCTTTTCGGGCGGGCGATGTCGGGTAGGTCGCGGATGCGAACGCGGTGAGTACCCTCGAGCTCACCGGTGGTGAGCAGTGCCAGCGCCAGCCATGCGACCGCGTGCATCGGGGAATGATTGCATGGCGGAGACCCCTCACCCTAACCCTCTCCCCGCTGCGCGGGGCGAGGGGACCTGATTCGATCGGCGAAGGGATCCGTCCGAAGGATCAATGCGTCGAGACGCGGTCGTTGGCGTCGAGGCGGGCTTGCGCCCAGCCGCGGCGTTCGATCAGGGCCTGGTGGGCGCCGTCGAGCTCGCCGTGCCAGGCGGCCAGCTCCTTGTCGGCCGCGGCCAGTTCCTTCTCGGCGCGGGCGCGGTCGACGTCGCTGGCGGTCAGCGCCTGGTCGACCAGCACCAGCACGCGATCGTGCGAGCCGCCGTGCTGATCGTCTGCCTGCGGTTGCGGCGCGACCTGCAGGAACCCCTGCCCCACCGCCAGGATGCCGGACCGGTCCTTTCCCTTGTACCAGAGCACGCCCGGCTTCAGCGCCGACATCAACGGCACGTGGCCGGGCAGCACGCCGAACTCGCCCAGCTCGCCGGGCGCGGTGAGCTCCTCGACGTCCATGTCGACGAGGGCGCCGCGCGGGGTGGTGACGGACAGGCGCATCGCGGGTTAGGCCGCTTCCTTCGACTGCTTCTCGAACGCCGCGCGCACGTCGTCGAGGTCGCCCTGCATGTAGAACAGCTGCTCGGGGATGTCGTCGCACTTGCCGTCGACGATCTCCTTGAAGCTGCGCACGGTGTCCTTGACCTCGACGTACTTGCCCGGCGAGCCGGTGAACGTCTCGGCGACGAAGAACGGCTGCGACAGGAACTTCTGGATCTTGCG
>DATMZL010001498.1:0-3343 GCA_035607075.1 Polyangia bacterium | reverse complement strand
CCCAGAAGATCGAGAACTGGGTGAAGCTGTGCCTCCGGATGGTGGCCCACGCCGCGCGGAACACCGAGCGAGCCGGCACGTCCGGCGAGTTCATCCCGCCGACGATGCCCCTCCGGCCACCGCCACCGCGCTTCCTGGATGCCGGGCGTAACCTGAGCCACGCCCCGGTCGTGGGGAGTGAGGAGATCCCGCGCTTCATCCGCAACAACTATCGCACGCTCTCGGACCTGGTGATCGTCTACGTCACAGAGCGCACCCACCGTCGCGCCGGGACGGCCGGTCGCGAGAACCACGACCGGCACAACGTGTTCGCTCGCGAGCTCGTGGGTAGTCAGACGCCGATGGACCTCTGGCAGTACCACCGCCGTGGTGGTCGCCGGACGCACCTCGCGTGGGACGTGGACCACGGCCTCGTCCGGGTGGCCCGCCGGTCGTCGGCACCACCGATCGAGGTGACGGCTGAGGAGCGCGAGCGGCGCGAGCGGCTCACGCGGGCGTGGCGCGCGACGGTCGCGCTGATGGACGCCGACCACCAGGCGGCCGTGGAGCGCGCTCGGCGGGCGTGGGAGGCCAGCCGGGGCTCGACCACCCCGACGACCCGTCCGCCGACCGACGTCACCCCAGCGACGCTTGAGGGGCTTCTCAGCCTCGTCTCGGCGGTCGAGTCCGAGCGGGCGTACTTCACCGAGCGACAGATGGAGCTGAACTGATGATTAACTGGGCTGATCGTTACTGGCTCGGACTGGGCCACGGACTGCAGATCGGCGGGGCGATTTTACTCCTCGCCGCTATCATGGAGAAATTCCTATGAGAACACGTGAGGGAGAGGAGCTGCGCGGCGGCACGCCGGCGGAGATCGTGCGCGAGCTCCACAAGATGAGCCGCAGCCCGTGCGCGACCGACGCCGAGTTCATGCGGCAGATGGCCGCGCGGGCTGGCTTGCAGACGGGCAAGCGCGTGTCGTGCGCCAGCGCCGAGGAGTTCGTCAACTGCCTGCTGGCCGTGGGGCTACTGCTGGAGGACTAAAATGACAAAAGACGAGTGCAAGAGCCTTACCAATGTGATCAACGCCCTCCTGACGTGGCAGGGCATGGTAACGGATCACCTCCACACACCAGAGAGCGAGCGTAACCGAACCGCGTTCGCCACCTGCGTAGCTAATCGTGACGAGCAGCTACGAAAACTCCGGGTGATGGGAATAGTTATTCCAGCCTAAAGGGCGAAACGGGCGCGGTTGGAGGACCGCGCCGTCCGCACGTGAGGCGTGCGCTGATGAGCCCAAGGAGAACGAAGATGTATGCGATCATGATCTTTATACCGGCCATCATCATCTTGCTATGGCTGGGTTGGTACATCGCGAAAAAGGGCTGATAAGCCCCCTAGGAGGAAAAATGAAACTTACACCGACGAATCTAAGGACCGCCAACAACTCCTGGCGGTTCCCGGCAGACAATCCCCAGGGCGACCTGGGCATCGACAAGGCAGTGGAAATGCAGATGGCCATTAACAGCGTGGCCAAGCAGACCGGCACCGACATCGCCTGCTACGCCGCGGACTGGGAAGACGAGTGCCGCGCGGCGGCGCTGGGCGGCTGAGCTAAAACTCCAACCAGGGGAGATCCCCATAACATGTGCATGCTGATATACCATCCCCGGGACGCGGAGCCGTTCGCGCGCTCCGAGTTCGCGGACTTCCACCGGAAGAACCCGAACGGGTTCGGCACCGCGTGGATCGGCGAGGCCGACGGCGAGCTGCGCTACGCCAAGGGCCTGGAGACGGTCGACGCCCAGTGGGCGCGGTACCAGGAGCTCCGCGAGACGAGCACGGGTGACCTCGTGCTCCACTGGCGGCTCCGGACGTCCGGCCCCGTGACGCCGGGCGCGTGCCACCCGTTCGTCGCCAACGACACGACGCTGGTGTTCCACAACGGCGTGCTGGCGTGGCGGAACACGGCCGAGCTGAGCGACACGCAGTGCTTCATCGCGGATCACCTGGAGCCGCAGCTCCGGAAGCGGCGGTCGGGGAAGGTGACGAAGAAGCTCCACAAATCGCTCGTGAGCAAGATCGGCTACGGCAACAAGCTCGTGCTGTGGACGGCGGGCGACCCCAAGCCGATTATAGTAGGCGAACACCGTGGAGTATGGTATAAGGGACGATGGTTTTCGAATACCTATGCATGGACGCTACCCAGAGAACTCACGACCCAGCGCGTAACAACCGCGCGCCGCCTGTACTCATCACTCGACATGGACGAGGTCAACGACGACGGATCAGTGCGCTGGAACGACGAGGAGTGGGTCGACGGAATGGGTTGGCTTCCACTCCTGCCCATCAAGCGGACGCCCGAACAACTAGCATATGCCGAACGTCGGGCGCAACTTAGGAAGAAGACACGTTGAGAGACCCGCAGCGCAGCGCCTATCGCCAGCAGCTTCGCAACGCGAAGCGTCGGAATATCGAGTTCCGACTGACGTTCGAGGAATGGCTAGCGGTTTGGGTGGAATCTAGTCACCTCGACGAGAGAGGACTTGGCGGCTACGTGATGGCCCGCGAGAACGACCGCGGGCCATACGCGGTTGGCAACGTCAAGATCATTACCCAACGCGACAACAACACTGAGTTCTTCTCGCGGAAGACACCGGAGGAGGTCCGGCGTTGGAAGGACGGACTCAATAGCCACACACCAGAGGCCGAAATCAAGCGGGGCGCGTCCGTGAGAAAGGTGCGCTCCGAGAAATACTGGTCGTGCAGCCCAACGGATCCCAATAAGCGGGAGCAGTGGATAGCGAACCTCAGACAGTCTCAGTTGAATATCCTCTCTGATCCCGCCGAGCGCGCGAGACGAGCGCGGAACTTTCAATCACGAAAATAGCAGAAAGGCGGCTGGAGGCCGCCTCCGGGTGTAGGGCGTATCACCCGCCGATGACGCTTCGCCAGAGTTAGAGGAGAATCCTCATGACCATGATCTACGACAGCAGTCAGTTCACGATCAGCCGATCGCCGAGTGGCCACAAGACGCTGGTCGCCGAGGCGAGCGACCTGGGCGACACGCCGTCGACCTCGTTCATCTCGGTCAAGTCCGCCAGGACGGGGCAGACGATCCGGTTCGCGTTCTCACGGTGCGACTACGACGGCGACGAGATCGCCGGCTGGCGATTCGAACCGATCGCTGTGGATCGCGACACGATCCCCGGGGCGCACCGCGCCTCGGTCCTCATCATCAACGACTAGGAGATTTTTCCATGACCGACATAAGCCAACTCGAGGCCGCGCTGCCGCGGCTCGATCCCAGGGGGCGCGAGTTCGCGTCCTCCCTCATCACCCAGGCCGCCGGACGGCGCGG
>DATMZL010001361.1:0-2667 GCA_035607075.1 Polyangia bacterium | reverse complement strand
GGAAGCACTCCTGACGGGGCGTTCAACCTGAACGAGTCGTCCCAGCAATCCGGGACCACGACGTACACGTTCTCGGGACCGACCAAGCAGCGCAACACCACGGTATACGCAACCTGCTCGGTGGACGTGTACTAGGCAGGTCGCGCACGAGTGTCCGCAGGCGAGAGAGGCGGCCCCGAAGGGCCGCCTCTCTCTTTGCCTCCTCTCGCGGTCAGGTGCTACCCGTTGACGATCGTGAAGTTCTCGACACCACAGGCGGACGTCGTGGCGTTGTTGTTGCCGTCGCCGCTGTAACTCACCTGCCAACGCCAAGTGCCGGTTGCACTCGCGATGAACGTCGTGTTCGTCGTCGAGTACGTGCCGCTCCCGCTCACGCTCACCGTCTGGGTGAACGCCGGCGTTCCCGAGCACGTCGCAGCAGCGGGAGTGAACAGGTTGAACGTGATGGTGCCACCCGCGTTGCTGGTCGCACCGCTGAGCGTGGCGTCGTCGTTCGGAATGAGGTGCTGAGCGGTGCTCATTGCCGGACTGTTCTTGTTGACGACGAGGTGCTCGCTCGTGCACGCGCTGGTGGCGGCGTTGTTGTCGGCGTCACCGCTGTACACCGCCTGCCAGTAGAAGTCACCGGCCGAGTTGAACGTGATGCCATCGGAGTCCGGCACCACACCGCCGGTCACGGTCTTCGTGCCGGCGCTCTGCGCTCCCTGCGTGCAGGCGCTGTCGGTGTAGACGGTGTAGGTCACCGTCCCACCTGCGGTGGCCGTCGCGCCCGAGAGCGTCGCGGAGTCGTGAACCGTAGTCCCGATGGGGACGGGGTTGGCTGAGAGGGTCGTCGCGATCGTTGGGCTGAGCTTCGTGTGGTTCGTGTACGTGCAGTCAACGACCCCGGAGGGCCCGAGGGTGATCGACACGGTCGCGCCACTGGGGGTGGAGCTGGTGCCCGTAACGGTCGGGTCGCACACGAGGCTCTTGAGCGTCCAGTTGGTTGGGATGGTGGACTCGGTCACGCTGTAGTTGCCGAGAGGAACGTTGTCGTACTCTCGAAGTCCCCCGTTCGACAGGTTGAAGGTCGAGGGGGTGAGGCCACCCGTGGTCGTGTAGCCGAATGTGTCGTCCCCGTTCTCCGTGACCTTGCGGATCTTGATCGTTCCGCAGTTGCTGATGTTCACCGGCTGCGGCGCGATGAAGTCCTTGACCTCCGCGGTGAACGACGAGGACGACCGGCTCTTCAGGAAGGTGCTGCCGAAGGCCCTGCACGTCCCAGCCGGGAAGACCCCCGCCGCGGTGAGGTTGATGGCGGCCTCCCCGAACAGCCCGGTGCCCAGGGTTCGAGGTGCATTGGGGGGGACTGGATCCGTAACGGAACCGGTGTTGACCGCTCCCTCGGCCTCGCCGAGCCCCGAGAGGTTGACGCGGTTGCCCCAACACGGCAGCGCGTTGGCGGAGAAACACTGGCTGGTGGCGCCGGTCGTCACCCACGTCAGCAGGCCGAGCGTCGGCGTGCCGCTCCCGCTGAAATCGTAGGTGACGAGCAGGTCGCCCGCCGTCCGGTTGAGCGTGACCGGGCCGGTGGTGGTGCCGGTGAACCCAGCCGTCACGTTCTGGTTGATCTCGAAGTCGAGGTTGGCAGAGCCGATGTTGACCGCACGCTCCCACGCCAGGTACAGGAAGTTGCTGTTGTTCGCGAACTCGGATCCGGCGTAAAACCGGGTCAGGTCGTTCTTGTTGGGCGGGATCGAGCCGTCCACGACCGTCACGTTGGGACCGTCTTCCTTCGTGCCCTGGCCGAACGCGTTGTCGCTCGTGCCGCTGGGCTGGTCCAATCCGACGACCCGGTTGGGGGCGTTGGCCCAATCCGTGTTGCCGGCGGTGTTGACGACGAGGTTCCCGTCGCTGCCTTCAAAGGTGCTGCCGGGCAGGTTTGCGTAGCTCGGGAGCGCGACGGCCATGACTGCGAGTACGGCCACCACCAAGACGAGACCCCTGCGCGTTCGGCGATTCAGAGAACGAACTTTCAACTTGATCATCTGGGGAAGTCCCCCTATCAGGTTCTGGGGAGATCACTGGTCGGGGCCGCGGCGATCATCCCGCGGGCAACACGGATACCGGCACGACCGCACCAGGAGGGGATCGCGGCATGGTCGCGTCAGGTCGTCGCAGGAACGTGATGTCCTCGTGACCGGCCATCGGGTCCTCCCCCATTCCCCTCACCCCCTGACGGCTGCCCGACAACCCAACCCCCGGACGGGGGATAGCGCAATAGGCCAAGGTGTCAGCTTGGTGACAGTTCTGTGACAACGAAGCCGTCTGTCGGCTGCGTCATTGCTCGATCTGCTCCACCGGAGCCCGGCCTTCGTCGAGAGCGGAGACGGCGGGGCCGCCCAACCCCGCCGTCCCCGTTGAGCAGCACAACCCGACCGACTAACAGGTCAAAGACACCGGGCTTGTCAGCCCGTTCGGGTCGGAGGCGCTGCAGCTGAAGATGGTGGTCCCCGGCGGCTGCTCGATGCTCAGCGAGATGTCGGTGACCGTGAGCGTGGGGTTCACCCCGGTCCAGTTGTTGTTGGGGCACCCCGCCACTGCCGCCGACACCGTCGCCGGAGCGCTCAGCACGGCGGGATTCGTGGTGAATGTGAGGTTGCCGTTCTTGATCTGGCTCGCCGGGAT
>DATMZL010001269.1:0-5823 GCA_035607075.1 Polyangia bacterium | reverse complement strand
CGCAGGTCGCCGCGGAGCAGCACGCGCGCGACGACCTCGGCATCCATGACCGGGGCGGACAGGTCGGTCGTCATGTGAGCACCTCCCAGCCAGGCGTGCGCGCGCCGCAGTGGCAGCACTCGAGACCGATGCGGCCGCGGTGATAGGTGCGGATGAAGTCATGGCCCCGGAACAGGCGACACCAGAGGACTTGCGCCGTATTCAGAAAGTGGGTAGGGTGGGAGGTGTGGGCAAAAAACCGGTCAGGCGGGCGTTGACTCTGAATCCGATTCAGATTGACAACAGAATATACATTATCAGAACCTGCCTGTTTACCCAGTAAATGCATAGGATCGGCTTCGGCACCTGACCGCAAAAGCGCCGATTCAGATTCACAGCGCCCCGTACGCCGGGTTTCGATTCGCGGATTGGCCGATTCCGATTCAGCCCTCACGCGAGCCCCACTAACACCTCGAGCGGGACGCCGGTTTCCGCGATCACGCGCTTCAGCGCTTCTTTCCGCGGACAGACCTCGCCGAGCTCCGCGCGCGAATAGGACGTCTGCGTCATCCCGAGCCGGTCGGCCGCGTCGCGTTGACTGAGCCCCTGGGCGGTGCGCCACGCCAGTAAGGAGGGATACGGCCGGCGAACCGGCTGAATCGGTTTACGCTTTTGCACGCCGAGAATCTACCCTAATTCAGATTCAGGATGCAAACGCCCCGGCCGTTGATGCATAATCCGAATCAGGATCCATTGCACATGCCCCAACACATACCGGACACTGATGTCGGTATGGACGTCTTACAGCGTGTCCGCGCCCGTGTGCGCGACGAACTGGCCCACCGGCGCATCAGCCAGCGCGTCGCCGCCGAGCGCCTCTCGCTGCATACCGGCGAGCTCTGGACCCAGAGCAAGGTGCACAAGATCCTGACCGGCGAAGTGGGATTACAGTTCGTCGATCTCGTCGCGTTTGCGCGCGTGATCGATATCTCGCTGGTCGAGCTCGTGCGGGATCCCGGCCTCGAATTCTCGGCTGAAATGACGCCGTCAGAAATGAAACTGGTCGCAGCGGTGCGCGACAAGCCGCGGATCCTGCCGGCGCTCCTGGAGATCGTCGGCGAGCCGGATCCCCGCAAGCCCGGCCGGCTCACGATTCGCGAACGGATGCGCCGGAAAGAGTAACGGTATCTAAAATCCGTTAGAGTCGTTTTCCGGCTTCTGATGTAGGCTTCAGGTTTTCGCGGCCGTTCCCCGCGGCCGCCCGGCGCAAATCCCCACACGTCGCCGAGGTGCCTAGTGCGAGTCGCGACCAGTGCAGCCGCCGCCCCGCCCCGTTCGCGCGCGTTCGCCGCGCTCTCCCCCACCGAGAAACTCGCACGCCTCCAGACGGTGTATCCGCGCAAGGCGGCCGCGATCGTCGAGGCGATGGATCACATCTGGGAGACAGAAGAGCGCCAGCGCCGCTCCCGCGCGGCACGTCAGGCGCGCGCGACGCTCAAACCCCGTTAGCGCCGGCGCGCCAGGCGCCCGAGCAGGATCGCGCCGATGATCGTGGCGAGGGTGATCGCGCGCGGATCGATCATGGGCAATGATCGCCGCTCCACCGGTCCGGCGCGCAGGTCACGCCGCACACGCCCTCGAGACAGCGCACGTCCTGCAGCGTCCGCACCGGGAGCCCGTCCAGGCACGTCCAGTGCTTCGGCGCGCCCATCGGAAAGACCTCGACCCGGTGCGCGACCGAACAGGCGCCCGAGCTCGCCGCCGCGAGGAGCAGCGCGAGCGCCAGGCGGATCACGTCGGCGCGTCGACGTTCGGCCCTCCACCCGGCCCGAACGTGTCGACGAATTGCTCGTCAGTCAGCACGCCTGTCGGCTCGAGCGTCCACTTATCCGAGAGGATCCAGTCGGTGCTGTGCAGCATGAACACCTCGCCGCCGACGTGGACATGCGGCGGCCCCGTTTCGACGAGCGGCGAGAGTCCGCAGCGGTGCACGCCGGCAATATCCGGCGACTGCCCCTCGAGGTATTGCTCGGCCATCACCTTGCGCGGTTTTTCGACGTATTGCCTCGGTGCCATTACTGCCCCTCTCGTTTACGGTCCGAGCACAATCCAGGCGGTGTACCGCGCCGCATACATGATCCAGACGCCGCGCCACACGCCGAGCACGAACGTCCCGAAGCCCGGCGCGATCAGGCGATTGGCGACCTGCGATCGAGTGTCCTGCGTCGGGAGCGTCATCGTAAACCCGGACGAATTGAGGATCAGATGTTGGCGGCCGTCGGGTTCGGCCGCAAATCCGGTGATTGTCAGATTGAGCGTCGGCTCGAGGTTCCAGCATGTCGCGCCGCCTGGCTGGAGATCATTGAACACGGCCGACGACAGCGGCACGTACAGCCCCGCCCCGATCGAATACGGAAAGGCGCCGGCGTTGGCCGCGGCCGTGTCGATCGGATCGAGCAGGACGCTTTGGATCGCCGCCTTGTTCCAGACGGTGCCGGTGAGCCCGGTCCCGTTGTCGTCGACGAGCGCGTTGTACGGCGCCCGATTGATCGGTGTGCCCATTGGCTAGAATCCTTCCTCGAGCGTGCCGACCATCCGGCGCAGCAAATCTTCGAGCGACGTCCGGATCGAGCTCGCCGTCACGGTGAGCCGCGGCGGCCCGGTGCCGTCGCTCGTCGCGATCGTCACGTCCTGAATCGTGAGCGTCTGATCGATCGCCGGCTGCGCCAGGTGCACGCGGACCGGCCGGCCGGCGCGCGAGTTGAGATCGAACGTCGTATACCGGATCGTCACAATCGGCCGGCCGTAGAGCGCGAGATCGGCGTTGCACAGCGCCAGCAGCGACGGCTCGCCGCGGCGCTCGTCGATGATCAGCTGTTCGACAATCCCCGAGCCGCCGACGCGCGCCGCGAGCGCCGCTTGCGCCGCTGTGTCGTCGACCTGCACCCAGATATTGACCGGCGCGCCCAGAATCAGCGCGGTGCCCAGGCCGCCGACGCCGATCAGCATCGGCGCGCCGGTGACGGTGGAGTTGTAATTCACGGCCGCGGTAATCGCGCCGGCGCCCGTCGCCGGGATCCCGGTGATCTGGTTGCCGCTGATCCCCGTGTACCGGATGATCTGTTGCCCGTTGCCGATGATCGCCCATCCGCCGGCCGGCAGTGCCCACCCGGTTCCTGAGACGGACATCGCCGCCGCGCCCGGCAACACCTGGCCGGCCGGCATCGTCAGCCCGGAGCTATCCGTCGCCGGCGCCGTGGCGCCCAGTGTCGCGTCGGCTTGCGCGTCGGCGTAGGTCGTCGCCGTGTTGTTCGCGAGCGTGGTCAACAGTTTCAACGGCGTGAGGTTCGCCGCGGTGCGGTAGACCTTGCGCGCGGTGACGCCGGCCGGCCCGGTCGAGACGCCGGACAGCGCGACGCGATTACCGGTGAGCGGCCCCATATAGTTCGGGCCCGGTGGCGCCGTGACAAAGCCCCCGCCGTAGCTGACCAGTTGATCGGTCCACTGCTGCCCGTACCCGGCCGGCTGCGATGGCGGGTAGGGATTCGTCCAGCTTGAGCCCACTGGGCCGCCCATAATCGGCACAGGCGACCAGCCGGTCCCGTTGTTGTCGTTGCGGTAAAACTCGATCGCCCGACCGCGCATATCGGCCGTCGTCACGAAGTTGAGTACCGGCCGATTGCCGGTCGACGTAATGCCCAAGACGACGGATCCCACCGAATACAAGCCATTGCCGCCCGACGACACGATCAACATTTGATAGGTGATATAGAGCCCGGCCGGTGGGCCGCCTGGCTGGATCCCGGAGCTCACGCTAAACGTCGGCGCCGCGACCTGGCCGCCGGTGAGCGTGACGGCTGCGATCGGCGAGGGCATCGTTTCGCCGGCGGCCGTGACCCAGGTGTACGCGTAATTGTGCGCGCCGGCCTCGATCCCGGATCCGTCCGTGATCGCCGCGACCGGCGCCGCTGACGGCGTGACGCCCGGCCCCACGAGCGCCCCGTCGCCGCCGATGACCGTGCCGGTATACGTGAGGCGTTGCCACTCGCTGATCGCCTTGCCACCGCCGGCCGTGAACATGACCGCATTCGCGATCGGGATCTTCGTGTCGCCGGCGGTGACGGCCGAGAGCGTCGGCTCGCTGTGGCCCTTGCCGTAACAGCGCGTCCGGATTTGGCTGTCATCGCTCGCCGCCTCGAGCCGCGGATCCTCGAGCAATTGGCCGCCCGGTGCGCCCGTCACGTCGTCGGGATTGGCGCCCGGCTCGTCGCCGGTGAACAGGTGCAGCACGTAGTCATCGAAGTAGTAGTACCCGCCTATGAGCTTCGCCAGGAGCCGCAGCGCGCCGTTGACGCGTTCGGTGCCGTCCAGATACACCGTCACGGCCGGGAGCCCGGCTTGCACGGCGGCGCTCGAAAAGCCCGGCATAAACGACGCGACGATCTGCTGCGCGACCGTCGAGGCGCTCACGTTCTCCCAGGCGCCAAACGGCCGGAGCCAGTCCGCGCGCGCGGTGTCGTCGATCGCCTCGCACGCCCAGGCGTCGGCGTGCGCCCGGCCCACGTAGCTTTGCCGCGCCGCCTGGAGCGTGCCGGTAAAGGTGTATTTCGGGTCGACGCCAAACACGACCTTGAGCCGGCCGCCGACGGTGGGCGGCGTGGCGTCATCGACGACGAGCGTCGCCGTATTCGGCGCGTCGTTGATCACGTCGTGCACGTCCAGCGAACCGCGCCGGACCTTGAGCGGTGCGCCGTTGAGGGTAATTGTCAACTTCGCATCGCGCAGCCGCCGCAGCGCGAGCTCGACGAAATCGAGCCGAAAGGCGTTCAGGCGCCCGACGTTAAGGATCGCGTTTTTCGACGAGACGGCCATCAGACCCGCCGCGCCTGCGTCACGGATCGCAGGATCGCGTCAGAGACGCGCCGCGCGAGGTTGGCTTCGGTGTCGACGATGTTGATGGTGTTGTAGACGACCGCGCCGGCGCCGTTCGGGCTGATCGCGCCGTTCGCGCCGGGCGTGAAGAGCTCCGGTCCCTTCTCGCCGACGAGATACGAGGTACCGCCGGCAACCGGGCCGCCGGCCGCGCGCCGCGGCGGGAGGTAGTAGCTCGAGCCGGCGCCGCTGCCGCTCGTCGTCGGGTTCACCGGAACGACGTAGCCCTCGGTCGCGGTCGAGCCGCCGACGTTCCCCGACGGGCCGCCCCCGGCCGCCTGGTTCGCCGCATCGGCCGCGCGCGCCTCGTCGTACAGTTTCTGCGTGTATTCGGTGACGGCGCCCGATGCCGCGGGGAGGATGACCTCGGTCTGTTTCTTGAGCGACGCGTTATAGGCGTCGATCTTCACGATCAGTTCGGCGTAGCGGCTCGATTGCTGCTGCGTGAGCGTCCCGTTGCGCGCCATCGCCTCGAGCGCGTCGCGCATCGTCGTGCCGAGATCGTCGCGCAGCTTCGCCGAGAGCATCCCGACGTTGTCGTTGAGCCCCTGCATGGCGTCGTCCCAGTTCGACGCGCGCTTGAGCGCCGGCACGCCCAACGCGTCCTCCTGGAGTTTGGCGACCTCTTCCCAGTACGACTTACTGGCCGCCTCGAGCTCCTGCGCCTCTTTTTCCTTCGCGAGCCGTTCGGTGATCGCCGCCGTCCAGGAGTCCTCCTGTACCTTGGCTTCGGCCGCGGTCAAGGTGATGTCCTTGAAGCCCTGAATGATCGGTAACTGCGCCGCGGGTACCTTCGGCAGTGTCGCGAGCAGCGCCTCGTAGGCGGTTTTTTGTTCGTCGGCCGCGGCCGCCGCTTCCTTACGCAGCACGGCCTGGCCGGCGCGCACCGCTTCATTGCCGGAAAAGAAATCG
>DATMZL010000644.1:0-5227 GCA_035607075.1 Polyangia bacterium | reverse complement strand
CACAGCGTCACCCTGACGCCGATACCCCCAACCAGCGCCCAGAGCAGCCGGTCATCGCTGCCGCCGTACGAGACGATCGGCGTGCCGACCATGCCCCCGATCTCACCGACCAGTGAAACCACGGGCGACAGCGCCAGGATGCCACGCACGCCGATCGTCAACGACGCGGCGGTCTTCAGCATCGAGTACGGGTACGTCGTGGTGGCGGGATCCGTCTCCTCGCCGCTGCCCCAGGCGATACCCGGACCACCGCCCACAGCGAGCCGGAAGGTCGGCGCGATGTCGATGTCCCGGGTCACCAACACGCCGACGTTGCCGAGGCGGGCCGACGTGCTGACGTTGCTGCCGTGCTCGGCGGCGTAGCGCTCCCACTCGCCCGTCCCGAGCACGCCGTAGTAGACGCGCAGCAGGAGATCCCATTTGGGCCCGGGAATGTTTCGCAGACCGAAGGTGAGCGCACCGCCTGCGCCCGGACCGAACTGCTGCAGCGACAGTCCGGGCATGGTGGTTTCGTAGACGTGATGGCTCCAGCTCCCGACGGGCATGAAGCCAAAACCCTGGGCCTCGATGACGGGGCGTATTCGAGGGCGCGGTTCCGCCGGCACCGCCGACTGTGCGGCGGCACGACCGGCGGCGGCGAGAACCAATGCCGCGATGCCCAGACTGGTGATCGTCGCGCGCGACGAAAGCATGGGCGGATGGTATCAGGCCATCCGCCCCTCCACGACTTCCGTCGCGTTACCGCCAGCTGACGCCCAAGGTCAATCCGATGAGATGGGCGATCGTGTTGTACGTCCCGACGGGACCCTCCTGGCCGGTGGTGGAGTCGGCGGGCAGGAAGTAGACGAGCAGGTAGCCGAGATCCGCGCGGAATGGGCCCAGGCTGTACCCGGCGCCGAGCGCGACATCGATCCGATCTCCGTCGGGCAGGCTGGGAGCGAGGTTGGTTGACGGGATCGCGGCGCGATCGTAGATGAGCCCGCCGCGCAGGTGCAGGCCCGGCCGCTGCAGCGGCACCGCCCAGTCGACGCCGGCCCGCAGCGTGAAGGTGTTGCGGCCGTTCGGAACGATGGCGCGATCGGGCGCGTTCTGGAAGTTGATGTCGATGCGATCGAACGTGCTCCAGAGAACGATGTTGGCGTCGAAGGTCAGGGACAGATCGCTGCGCGGGCGCCCCATGACGCCGACGGTGATGATGTCGGGCAGCGTGATGGACGCGGTCCCGCTCTGGTCGGGCAGCACGGGGAGGAAGTCCCGGTTCGCGGGGCTGAAGTTCGCGTTTCCGGTGTAGTCGAGCTTCACGCGGTATCGGTACGTCAGCGCCACGTGCAGCAGGCCGGGCACGATCTTGTAGAGCCCGGCCACGTTGAACCCGTAGCCCCACGTGCCGGCGGCCAGCCGGACGTCGCCGTCGATCGGCGGGGGCAGGCCGTTCGTCAGGTCGACGACGCTGCGGACGGCGTCGAAGCCTCCCGCGACGCTGACCTGCGGGTGCAGCTTGACGGCGACGGTCGGGTTGAGCGTCAGCGTCTCGATCGACGCGTGGATCGCCGCCTCGCGCCCCACCCAGTCGTACGGCCAGCGGATGGCGATCCCGAACGTCGAGAAGGCCCCGACGCCCACGGCCACGCGATCGGTGAGGCGGGCGTTGGCGAACAGCGCCGGGATGAAGACGTTGCCGCGGTCGCTGCTGGTGTCGCCGCCGCCGCCCGAGGGCGAGAACGTCGACTTGCTGGTGACGAACACGCCGCTCGCCGAACCGCTGACCCCGTTCATGTAGACGAGGTTCGCGGGGTTGTACCAGACCGCGGCGGGCTCGTTCACGTCGGCGCTGACCGCGGAGCCGCGCGCGATCGCCTCGCCCGAGACTTCGTAGATGAGGAAGCCGCTGGCCAGGCACGGGCGCGCCGCCAGCACGCCGGCGGTCACGACGGCGGCGCCAACCAGGGTCCGGGTTGTCTTTGTCATGGTTGCACCATCGGGACGAAGGCGTAGCAATAGACGAGGTTCGCGCGCGTGATCCCCGTCAGCGCCGCGATGTTCGGGTTGTCGAGGAGGGGCGCGAGCGCAACGCGTCCACTCTCCAGCGCGGCGGCGTCGGCATCGGAGACGCCGGACACGGTGCTGTGGCCGTCGCTGCCCACGAGCGTCGCCGTCAGCGTCAGCAGCACCGACACGGGCGACGCGACGAGCGGCGCGCCGTCGGGAGCGTGGATCGTGTTCTTGAAGAACAAGCCGATCGGGTGCCCGGCGGGGAACGGCGCGCTGGCCTGAATGACGATGGCGCTGGACGTGTACGCCGCGGCGACGGGCGGGAACGCGGCGGCCAGATCGCCCGCGAGCACCGCCGCCAGGTCGATGACCACGACGGAGCCGCCTTGCGTCGGGGCGGCGGCGGAGAAGGCGGAGACGGTCGCCGGATCGACGGGCCCCAGCACGCCCACCCCGATCTGGTCTGCCGCCGGCACGCGCGGAACGACGCCGGCGGTCGGGGAGAGCACCGCGACCGAATTCGTGTGGATCGGAAAGCCCCACAGCACGGCGATCTCGGCCTTGGGCAGCCCGGCGGCCAGCATGGCGTCGAAGGCATGGCCGTCGATGTACGCCTGCCGGATCGCCTCGAGCTGGAACAGCCGCTCGGCCGCGACTTCCGTCGAAGGGGCCTGCGCCGCCACCACCTGGAACGCGGGACAGTGGGGATCGACCGCGCTCGGATCCGTGGCGCCGCACGTGAGCGGATCGTCTTGCTTGAGCAGCGACATCGTCGGCGACCCGACCACCTCGCCGCCGTTCGCGTCGCGCACGCCGCCCGCGTAGCCGCGCACGCCCACCCAGTAGAACTCGCCGAGCACCCAGCCCTGCGCGGGGAGCAGCGTCAGCGACGTCGACGCCGCGTCGAAGCCGACCGCCCCATCCATGACGAGGCCGCTGGCCTTTTGTACGCCCACGGCGACCACGTTCTGGTTCAGGCCCAGCGTGAGCGTCGCCGGATCCAGGGCCGCGGTCGCGGGCGCCGCCGCCGTCGTCACATTTGGAAAGCCGTCCAGCGTCTGCAGGTACTGGTCGAACTGGCACTGCGCCTGCGTCAGCACCTGCTGGCTGGCACAGTCATCGGGGATCGGCGTGCCGGCCAGGCTGAAGTCGATGCGTTTCGTTTGCGGGTTCACAATCAGCGCCGTCGGCTGCGGCGCCCGCGGCGGCATGGTCGTGAGATCGAATTGCATCGCCGTCGGGACCGGGTTCGAGCCCACGTCCGGAACGCAGGCGGCGGCGAGGATCGTCAGGACTGCGAGCGCTCGCCGGAACGGACGATTCGTGCGGCGACCCGGACAACATCTGGTTTCCAGCATGTGTGAGGCCCTTCGCGAAGGTGGGGAGCTGCGGCGTCACATCATAGGCATCCTCCCGGGATTGACCACGTTGATCGGCGCGCCGGCGGCGTAGGCGACGATCTGGTCGAAGATGTCGGCGAACTGAATCTCGTACTCGTCGCGCGTGACGTAGCCGATGTGCGGCGTGCAGACGACGTTCTCCATCGCGAGCAGCGGGTGGCCGGGATCGCGCAGGGGCTCCTGTTCGTAGACGTCCAGAGCGGCCATACCCGGCCTACCCGCCTGCAGCGCGCGCACCAGCGCCCCGGCTTCGATCAGCCCGGCGCGGCTCGTGTTGACGAGGAGGGCCGTCGGTTTCATGCGCGCGAGATCTTCTGCCGTGATGATGCCGCGCGTGGCAGCGACCAATCGCATGTGCAACGAGAGCACGTCGCACGCTTCGAAGAAGGCCTCCTTGCTCGCTGCCGTCGTCTTGGGCCCGCGCCCGCGAAGCGTCCCGTGCCCAGACCAGGACGCGCATCCCGAAGGCCTTTCCGTAGCCCGCGACGACGCTGCCGATCCGGCCGTAGCCGTAGATGCCGAGGGTCTTGCCGCGCAGCGAGTGACCGACGCCGATCTGCCAGTTGCCGGCGCGAAGCGCCGCGGCTTGCCGGGGCAGCTGGCGCATCGCCGCCAGCACGAGCGCCCAGGTCAGCTCCGCGGCGGCGTAAGACGGCGTGCCCTCGTGCTGGCTGGACGAAACGATTACGCCCTGCCGCGTGCAGGCTTCGATGTCGATGTGCGGGTAGACGCTGCGCTGGCTGATCAGCCGCAGGCGCGGCAATCGGGCCAGCAAGGCGGCGCCGATCTTCGTACGCTCGCGAATGAGGACGAGGACCTCGGCGTCCTTCAAGCGTTCGGCGAGCACGTCGACGTCATCGACATGGTCATTGAAGATGGTGACGTCGAAGGGCGCCAGCTTCGCGAAGCACGCCAGCGTCCGCAAGGTGTCGAAGGTGTCGTCGAGGATCGCGACCTTCATCTTCATGCGCATGCGCCGCTGCGACCATCGCGCCGATCGCGCGCCACGACAAGTGTGGCGGCCGTTGACCGCCGGCCGAGGCCGGTTGATAACGGCATCATGACGATGAAAGGGTGGCTTCCGGCGGCCATGATCGCGGCGCTGGTTGGTTGTGGCGGCGGCCGTGCGATGCCGCGCAGCGGACCGGACGGCGGCGGTGGCGGCGCGAAGGGCGACGCCGCTGCTGGGACGGACGCGCGTGACGGACAGGCGCAGGACACCACCAGCGTTGGCGATGTTGCCGATGCGCCCGCCGGCGGTGATCGAATGGATGCAACTGGCGGCACCGATACGCCGGCTGACGGTACGGCCGTCGCGACGGACGCGGGCGACGGCGGCGTGCAGTGCACGCCCGGCACGAAGCAGTGCGAGGGATCTGTCGCTGCGATCTGTGTCGCCACCGGCAATGCGTGGAATCGGCTGCCTTGCCCGAACGGGTGCGACATGGGCGCCTGCAAGCCGATGGCGCTGGATACGGGCTGGACGGTGTTCCAATACAACCTCACCGACGACAGCATCCAGACGCCCGCCAGCTACACGTTCGAGATGAACGGCCTCATCGCGGTGCAGTCGGCGAATCCGATGGCGTCGGTCTACTACAACGACACGGCGCTGCCCGAGGGGATCGTGGTCACCGGAAGGTTCGGCGTGCACACGACGTCGGACGACGATCTGATCGGCTTCGTCTTCGGCTGGCAAGACGCGCAGCACACCTACCTGTTCGACTGGAAGCAGGCGACGCAGGCCGACGGCACCTGCGGCACGGCGAACGCCGGCGCGTCGTTGAAGCTGATCTCGTCGGGCACGGAGCTCGACAAGTGCGCAGATCTCTGGG
>DATMZL010001412.1:0-4239 GCA_035607075.1 Polyangia bacterium | reverse complement strand
CCGTCGCCGTGCTGGCCGCGATCATGGCGCTCGAATCGCTGGGCGTGCCGGTCGCGCCGCTGCTGACGACGCTGGGCATCGGATCGCTGGCGGTCGCGCTGGCGCTGCAGGAGACGCTGGCCAACTTCTTCGCCGGCCTGCACCTGCTGGCCGATCGCCCCGTGCGCCCGGGCGACTACATCAAGCTCGTCGAAGGCGCGGAAGGTTTCGTCGAGACGATCGGCTGGCGCTCGTCGCGGCTGCGAACGCCGGCCAACAACATCGTGGTCGTGCCGAACGTGAAGCTGTCGCAGGCGATCCTGACCAACTTCCACTTGCCGTTCGCGAGCCTGGTGATGACAGTCGGGGTGACGGTGGCGCTCGATTCGGACGTGGACGCCGTCGAGAAAGCGTTGAACGAGGAGCTCGCGCGCGCGGTCGCCGACGTCGCCGAGCTGAAAGACGGCAAGCCCGCCGTCCGGCTCACCGACGTCACCGACGGCGGCCAGGCGTGGCAGTGCACCGTCGAAGTGAGGGACGTGGAAGCGCAGCGGCTCGCCGGTCACGAAGTTCGCAAGCGGCTGCTCGCGCGCCTCCGACGCGACAAGATCGCGCTGGCCGTGAAGGAAAGGGTTGTCTTGCTACCTGAAAAAATGACCCCATCGGCGTAACAGGACCCGGGCGCATGTTGCGCCACATTGGGGCGCGTTCATCGACCGCCCGAATTGCCGGAAGGAGGCGTTGACAAAGGGGAATTGGGCGGGCTAGCCTGCGGCATTCCTCGCGCCGTCCTGGGTTCGTCCCTCGCGTCGAACCCGCAAACGCCCCCCGCTTTGGGCCGTCGAATGAAGACACTGCGGACCCCCTTCTCCCGCGTCTCCAGCCTCCTCATCACCGCCGCCGCCTGCCTGTCGTTCGTCGTCATCTTGCCCAGCGCCCGCGCGACAACCGTGCGCGGCACGGTCAAGATGCCGGACGCCTCGCGCTCGACGCGGCTCTACCATGGCTACTGGCGGCTCGAGAACGGCAACGTTCCCGTGCAGACCGCCGGTGGCGCCAAGGCGGAGACGGTCGTCGTGCTCGAGAACGTCAAGGGCGCGCACGCGCCTTCGATGCGCACGATCACCGTCGAGCTGGGCGGCCTCGACGCCCGGCCGCGCCTCGTGATCACCGGTCCAGGTTCGGTGATCGAGCTCAAGAACACGGGCAAGGTCCGGCACGAGCTGTCGACGCCCGACAAGCCCGAGGTCATGCACCTGGAAGCGCTGCCGCCCGGCCAGACGCGCCGCCAGCGCTTCGATGCCATCGGCGACTACGTGATCCGGGACAGCGAGTACCCGCACATCATGATCTGTGTGCTCGTCGTCGGGACCACCTACTTCTCGGCGGTGGACGACAAAGGCAGCTTCTCGATCGCCAACGTGCCGGACGGCACCGCGACGCTGAAGGTGTGGGCGCGGGGTAAGTGGGTCGCGGAGCAGCAGGTGGACACCAGCACGCTCGGCAAGGAAGAGCTGACCATCAAGGTCGTGTCGCAGCGTGAGCGCGAGAAGGCGGAGCAAGAGGCCAAGGCGGCTGAGTAGCGCGAGGAAACCCGAATGTTCCTGTCCAAGATCTTCTTCATCCTGCTCGCGCTTTGCGCGGCGATCGCTGCCACCTTCGCGGTGATCGCGCCCCGCCCCTTCGAAAGAAGGATGGGCGTCCTCGAGGGTCAGCGTCTGGACCGCGCGCAGTACGCCGCCGAGCAGATGTTCAAGGTCGACGCGCACAAATGGATCGACCACGTCGGCAAGCTGGGCCGCGACGCGATCATCGCCGAGTCGCTCGACGCGGCGTCGCGCGGATCGGGCGAGCTTAACGTCATTCACCGCACGATCCAGGATCGCTTCCGGACGCTGATCCCCGATCTCGCGAGCGGCGGCATCGATTCGATCGTCGCGCTGGACACCAAGGGCCGCGTGATCGCGCGCGTCGGCGAGAACGAGAAGGAATTCAGCGACTACATCGGCGGCGCCGAGATCATCGCGGACGCGCTGCGCGGCTACCTCTCGGACGACGTGTGGGGCGTGAACGGGCGGCTGCAGCGGCTGGCGGCGGCGCCGGTGCTGTCGAAGAACCGCGACAAGATCGTCGGTGCTGTCTACGTGAGCGCGGAGACGGGCCAGGCGCTCGTCGAGCGGCTGAAGCGCAACCTGGATGTCGACGTCGCCCTGTTGCTGCGCGGTAAGGTGATCGCCTCGTCGCGCGGGCCGGTCGAGCTGGACGCGTTGCCCGATCTGATCGCGCGCCACACCAAGGAGATCGAGAGCGCGAAGCGCACGCAGCCGATCCAGATGACGGCCGGCAAGAAGGACCTGATCGTCGTCGCAGCGCCGTTTCCCGGGCAAGCGGGCGAGCAGCAGGCGTACTACGCGCTTGTCGGCGAGCACCCGGCGAACCGCGGGATCGCGGCGCTGTTCGAGAACGCGACGTCGGACGACCTCAAGTGGGGTCAGTTCCCGTGGCTCGGGCTGGCGGGCGGCATGTTCGCGGCGGTCTTCCTCGGCATCGCCCTGCAGCGCATGGAGTTTGATTCGCCGATCGGCCGACTGCGGCGCGAGCTGCAGAAGCTGGCGTCGGGCGACATTCCCAAGATCCACGACACCAGCTACGGCGGCAAGGTGGGCGGGCTGGCGCGCGATATCAACGCCGCCATCGAGCGCTACACGCACGCGCCGACGCAACGATCGGACCTCGCCGGCAAGGACCTGAACGCGATCCTGGGTCCGTCGGGCGCCAGCACGTTCGACCTGCCGGCGGCGGACTCGGCGTTCGGGGGCGGTGAGCCGGCCTCGGCGTACGCGCCGCCCCCGCCTCCGTCTTTCGCGCCGGCGCCGCCACCGGCATCGTTCGCGGCACCGCCACTGCCCAGCTTCGCGCCGCCGCCCGTTCCGAGCTTCCCCGCCCCGCAGCCTTTCAACGCGGCGGCGCTGGGCTTCGGGACCAGCAGCAACAGCGGCGGCAGCTCGGCGATGACGTCCGAGGCGAGCGTCGATTCCCTGCCCCTGCCCGGCGCCACGAAGCCTTCGGCGTGGGGACAACCGCTGCCCAGCGCGCCGGCGTACGAGCCGCCCGCGAACGCCGACACTGACGCGACCCGCGTCGTCCCCTACGATGCGGACGAAGAAGAGGAAGCGCACTTCCGCCACATCTTCGACGACTTCATCGCCAAGAAGCGTGACTGCGGCGAATCGACGGCCGGCCTGACGCGCGACAAGTTCCTGCAGAAGTTGCGGGACAACAAGGCGAGCCTGGTCGCGAAGCACAACTGCCGGACGGTCCGCTTCAGCGTGTACGTGAAGGACGGCAAGGCCGCGCTGAAGGCGACGCCGATTCGGGAGTAATGGCGTCCGACGATCCGCCCGATCACTTCGAAGACGAGCCGACCCACCAGGATTCAACCGTCTTGCCGGAGAAGAGCGGCCCGGTATCAGCCAACGAGCGCAACACCGGGACGTACTCGGGAAGCGCCGAATTCGTCGCCGGCCGCGAGGCGGGCTACGAGGCAGGCTTCAAGGCGGGCGTCGACAAGGCGCTCACCGCCCTGCGCGTCGAGCTGATGCGCGCCGGCGCGACCAGCGACGAGATCGCCCGCGTCGCCGCCCGCATCAAGTCCGTCGCAAACAGCAGCCGCTAACCGGCGTTACTGGTCGAGGAGCAGCTTGTCGGGGCTGGCCTCTTCGCCGCCGCCGGCGGCGGCGTGCTCGGTCGGGGCGGTGCCGTCGATGAAGACCTCGTCGAGCGTGTTCGACTCCTGGCCGGCGGCGGCGAGCAGGCCGCTGGCCTTATCGATGCGCTGGACGACGATGCCGGGCGGCTGCACGAAGTCCTTGGTCGGGCGGCCGGCCATCGCCTTCGCCATGAAGTCAGCCCAGATCGGCGCCGCGACCTTACCGCCCGTCTCGCCGCGCCCGAGCTTATGCATGTCGTCGAAGCCGACCCAGACCGCGGCGAGCAGATCGGGCGTGAAACCGACGAACCACGCATCGCGCTGGTCGTTCGTCGTCCCGGTCTTGCCGGCCGCCGGGCGCCGCAGCCGTCCCGCGATCGCGCCGTGGGCGGTCCCCTCTTCGACCACGCTGCGCATCAGCGATACCATCACGTACGCGACCTCGGACTTCAACGTCGGCTGAAACTGCGCGGAGAACTGCACCTCGCCGCCGACCGCGCGGATCGACACCGGCTGGCCGACGATGCCGCCGCTCGCGAAGGTGCAGTAGA
>DATMZL010001403.1:0-6173 GCA_035607075.1 Polyangia bacterium | reverse complement strand
TTGTAGACGTTGTCGCGATCGTCGAGGTGGATGCGGCGGATGCGGCCCTCCCACTTCTGACAGGCGGCCGAACGCGGTATCGCGACGGTGCAGCCATAGATGATGGTCGGGTCGGTCTGCAGCAGCCTGGGCCGGAACGCCGGCATCAGCAGGCGGTTGATGAACACCTGCGCGATGCGCGGCCGCTCCTCGGGGCGGCCGGTCTCCTTCTCGACGATCGACGCCAGCACGACGATCTGGTGGTCGTCGAAGCCGAGCGTCTTCTTCAATTCCAGCGCCGCCTTCGCGTGCGCGGCGCGCAGCTCGGCCCACACCTGGCGGTGGCGGCGCACCAGCGGGATCAGCGCGCGCGCCGGCGTGCTGTGCGGCCGCAGGCGATACGTGTCCGGGTACAGGTACCCTTCCAGCGTGTTGCCGGGCAGCCCCAGCTCCGCGGCGAACGCGGAGTCGCTGGCCTTCGCGGCCAGCTCCGCCTTGCCGGCGACGCCGGCGGCATCCAGGATCTCGGCCACCTCGAGCAGATTCTTCCCTGGCGGGATGACGACCGTGACCAGCTCGTCGGCGGCGCCCTTCACCAGCGTGTCGAGGATCTGCTTGGGCGACGCGGGCGCGGCGATCTCGTAGCGGCCGGCCTTGAAGCGGCCGGCGACGCCGCGCTGGCCCGCGTACAACCGGAACACCGTCGGGTTCCCGATCAGACCGGCGTCCTTCAGGCGATTCGCGACGTCTCCCGCCGTCGCGCCGTTCGGGATCTCGACGGCGACTTTCCCGGTCGCGATGCCGCCCGGCGTGTCGCCATACCGCCAGGCGGTGCGCGCGACGACGATCAGCGCGATCAGACCGACCGCGCTCGTGATCAGGAAGACGACCAGCGCTCGTTTCATGGGCTTCGTCATTTAATTTTCAAACCCTGCGCGTCCAGCCAGCGCCGAAGGATAACCGCAGCCGCCATCTTATCGACGACTTCCTTGCGCCGGGCACGCGAAACGTCGGCGGCGAGCAACACCTCCTCGGCCTCGACGGTGCTGAAGCTTTCGTCGCACAGCTCGACGGGAACGGTCACCGCGCCACGCAGGCGCGCGGCGAAGGCCTCGACGCTCTTCGCGGCGCGCCCCGGCTCGCCGTCGGGATCCAGGGGTAGCCCCAGCACGATGCGCGCGGCGCCGTGCGCGCTCACGAGCGCGGCGATCGCGTCGAGATCGCGCTGGCCACCGCGGCGCGGAATCGTCTCCAGCGGCTGCGCCGTCAGCCCGAGGCCGTCCGTCATCGCCACACCGATTCGGCGCGTCCCCAGATCGATGGCGATTACCCTGCCAGACACCTCGACGATTATGATGGAACCCTCGAAGGGTTCCATACCTCCCGCGACGCGCTCGCGCGAGCAAAGCCCGCGCTCGCGCACGCGTAGTATATACCGTAGCCATGGCCGACCAACCGAAGGGTCCCTCGAGCGATCAGCCCGCGGCGGCGGGCGCCCCGCAGATCCAGATCGACGTCGACGACGCGACCGCGCAGGGTTCGTACTCGAACCTCGTGCTCATCAACCACAACGAGAACGAGTTCGTCTTCGACTTCGCGTACATCCAACCGTCGGCGCCGCGCGCGCGCGTGCGCGCACGAATCATCTCTTCGCCGCGTCACACGAAGCGCCTGTTGCGCGCGCTGGAGCACAACGTCCGACGCTACGAGGAGCGATTCGGCCGCATCGAGGAGCCGGAGCCGATGCCGATCCCGCCCATGCCGTCGGGCGGTCTGATTAGCTGATAACATCGGGCCCTCTCTTATTGGTGGAGGGCCGATGCGTCTTTGCGCGATCCGGGTCTTGTTGCTGGCGGCGCTGCTGGTCGGCTGCGGCGGCAAGTCGAGCGGCGGTTCGGGTGGCAAAGGTGGCGGCGCGGTCGCGGGCGTTGCCGGCGCCGGCGGCGCGTCCGCGGGCACCGGTGGAAACGCGGGCGACGCGGGAAGCGGTGGAAGCGTCACCGGGTCGGGTGGTGTCGCCGGCACCGGCGCGGGCGGTCTCGCAGGCACGGGCGCGGGCGGGCTCGCCGGTACGGGCGGCGGTGGCGCTGGTTCCGGCGGAACGACCGGCGCCGCGGGAACGGCCGGCGCGGGCGCGAACGTCGACGCGGCGACCGACGGAGACGCGATCGTGTGCACGCCCGGCGAGCATCCCGCGCTGCGCGGCGCGCCCGACGTCCTGATCCTGCTCGACGCGTCCGGGTCGATGAACGACGACGTGACCGGCCAGGCATGTCAGCCCAACGGCTGCGGGGCCACCTCCAAGTGGGCGCTCTTGATCCCGGCGATCGAACAGATCGTCGCTACGACGCAGACGCGCGTGAACTGGGGGCTCAAGTTCTTTCCCGACACGGACAACCGTTGCGGTGTGAGCCCCAATATCGCCGTCCCGATCGGACCAGGCAGCTCCGACGCCATCGCGCTGGCGATCATGGCGCGGACCAGCGCGAACGGCGGCGTCACCAACGGCGGTCAGACACCGACGCGCGTGGTCGAGACCGCTGCCGCCGACGTCCTGTCCACGGTCGCGGACACGAATCCCAAGTTCATCCTGCTGGCGACCGACGGGATCCCGAACTGCCTGACGACGACGAACATCTTGGCCGACGATTCCGCTGGCGCCATCAACGCCGTCAGCACCGCCGCCGGCCGCGGGTTCGCAACGTTCGTCGTCGGCATCGCGACGGGCATCAACCCACAGACGGAGGTCACGCTGTCGCAGATGGCGGTCGCAGGCGGCCGCCCGCGCAGCGGGTCGCCCGAGTACTACCCGGTGGCGAGCACCGACGAGCTCCTCGCCACACTCGACGGCATCGTCGGCCAGGCGGGAATGTGCACGCTCGGGATCGGACAGCCGCCGCCCGGCGGCAGCCTCGACGCGATCGACGTCCGCGGCGACGGCGCGCCGATCGCGCGTGACGTCGCTCACGTGTCGGGCTGGGACTACGCCGATCCAGGGCACACGTCGATCGCGCTCTTCGGCGCGCCGTGTACCGCGCTTCGCAACGCCACCGTCCAGCAGATCACGATCGTGTTCCGCTGTCCTTAAACGGCGCGGCCACGACATTTTCACAACCGCGCCACCGCCGATCCATGCGCGGTTGCTATCGATGGATTCGTGAACGTCGGCGCGCGCGACAGGCTCCTCGAGGCGACGAAGCGGCCGGCGCTGCGCCTTCTGCATCGCACGCGCGCCGGCGAGGCGGTGCTGGTGCGGCTGTATCTGGAGGCCGAGCGCCACGCGGAGCAGGCGGCGCCGTGGGAGCCGATGCTCGCGGGCGCGCCGCGCTGGCTCACGGCGTGGCTGGACCAGCACCGCGCCGACGAGCGGCGCCACGCCGAGCTCTTCGCTGAGCGGCTGCTGGGGCTATCGCAGGGACCGTCGGGCGACAGCGGCGATGCGCGCAACGGCTTCGATGTGATCAGCCGCCGCAAGCTCGCGGCGCTGCACCGGCTGGTCGTGCGGAACGCGCCCGCGTTCGCGGCGGGCGCGCTGGTCCCGTCGCTGGCGATCGCCTGGCGCATGGAGGAGATGGGCGTCCGCGTGTTCGCCCGCCACGTCGAGGTGCTGTCCGACGCCCGCCCGGACGCACCGCTGCTGCCGGTGCTGCGAGCCGTGCTCGCCGACGAGCGCCGGCACGCGCGCGCCGCCCACCGCTGCGTCGAACGATTGGTGGCGGACGACGAGGGCGCCGCGCTGGCGCTGCTGGTGGAACACATCGACCGCATCGAGCGGCGCCTCGGTGTCACCGGCGCCGTCGTTCTCTGGACATGGGGAGGCCTGCTATGGATGCGCGCGAAGCTCGCGTTCTCTATCTCGCGGTAGCCGACGGCCGCGGCCACCTGATGCGGGCGCACCTGCTGCGGCGCGTGCTCGCGCTCAGCAACCTGTCGCTCGACGTCGTCACGACCTCGGACGCGGGACGGGTGTTCCTCGCCGGTCTGGGGACGCCCGCCACGGTGTTGCCGGGTGGTTTCGCGCTGCTGTTCGACGATCGCCATCGCCTGCAGGCGCGCGCGACGGAACGCGCGCTGGCGGCGTACATCGTGTCGCCGCAGGGAATCGGCCGCGACGTTGCCCAGCTCGTGCGGCTCGCCCGCGGCGCGCTCTTCATCGTGAACGATTCGCTTCACCCCGCGGCGCTGGCGCTCGCCGCCGCGCCCGGTTTCGCCGGCGCGCCGCCCGTCGTCAACCTGCACGGCGACAATCTCTGGCGCGCGGCGATCCACAACTTCGATCGACGCGCACCCGACTGGGCGAGCGCGACGTTTCGGCGCCTGCTCGAGACCGTTGATTCGCGCGCGTTCGGCCGCATCGTCCACTCGCTGGCGCCCGGCGATCGTTTCGGCGTGCGGGACGGAGGCAATCGGTTTCGCCTCCCTCCGCTCACGGCGGCGCCGCTGCGCACCCGCGCCGAGGCGCGTCGCGCGCTCGGGCTGTCCGCGCGCGATCGGCTCGCGGCGATCTATCTCAATCCGCACTTCCGCGACCCGCGCCTCGCGGCGCACCTGGAAGCGGCGCTTGCCTCCGCCGGCTTTCGCTTTCACGGCGTCTCCGAACCGTGGGCCGGCCGGCCGGGCTGGCGCGCTTTCGATCCGACCTTCGCCGATGTCGTCGGCGCAAGCGATCTGCTCGTGTCGGGCGCCGGCGTCGCTGCGCTGGAGCAGGCGCGCCGCGCGGGCGTGCCGCTGCTCGCGCTCGTTGGCGATCAGCCCGAGCAAACGTTGAATTTGGAGCAGGCGCGCGACGCGGGCGTCGAGGCGCGCGCTGTCGATCTGCCAGTGCTGACCTCGGCCGCTGCGCCGCCCGACCTCGCGTCGGCGATCGACGCGCTCGCGGCCGCCGCCCCGCCACCGCGCGCCCTCCCCGACGAGCACGCGCGCGTCCACCGCCTTTGGCGCGAAACCTTCCTCTCCCTCGCGGAGCTGACAAAGGAGACCGATCATGCAAACGACCCGGAAATCACCGACGACCGCCCTGGTGCTGGAGACCAACAACCTCGGCGGTGGCGATGGCGATCCGCAGACCGTCGAGCGAAGCCTCGCCCGGCTGCTCGCGCGCCTGCGCGCCCAGACCCGGCCGCTGGCGTCGCTGGATGACGTGATCGTCGTTCACGCCGGCATCGCGCCGGCAGCGCAGGACCGGCTGCGCGACGCGGCCGGGTGTCCGCTGCGCTTCGTGGCGATCGACGCCGCGGACGACTACTACGCGGCGAAGGACGCGGGCTTCGCCGCGACACGCGCGGACGTCGTCGTGTTCGCCGACGCCGACTGCTGGCCCGAGCCCGAATGGCTGCACGCGCTGCTGGAACCGTTCGCCGCAGGCGACGACATCGCGGCGGTGGCGGGGCGTACGACCTACCGCGACGATCTGTTCGGCGCGGCGGCGACGGCGATTGACTTCATGTACTTCGCCAGCCCGCTCGGCGCGGGCTGTACGCGCAACTTCTACGCGAACAACGTCGCATTCCGGCGGGGCGTGCTGGAGGCGGCCGGCTTCGGTGCGCATGGTTTCTACCGCGGCAGTTGCCAGGTCCTCGGGCTCGCGTTGCAGGCGCGCGGCATCGCGGTCCACTTCGCGCCGCGCGCGCACACGATTCACCGCCTGCCCGATTCGCTGGCCGATCTCGTCCGGCTTCGTCTGCTGCGCGGCGCCGACAGCGTCGAGCTGGCGCCCCACCTGGCGCGCGCCTACCTGCCGCGCGGCGCGCGCTGGCTCGCGCGCCTCGGCCCGCTGTCGGGACTGGCGGTGCTGGCCGTCCGCTGCGCCTGCAGTCTGATCGCGCTCCGACAGCAAGGCTTCACTGCGGTCCGAGGCGTGCGCTGGTTCGCGGGCGCGGCGCTGGTCGGCGCCATTCACGCCGCCGACGCGTCGGGCGCGGTCATCCGCGGTCTCCGCCTGGGCCTCACGCCGACCACGCGTCGCGCCCGCGTGCTCGCGTATCACGCCGACGTCGATCGGCTCGCGGCGTGATAGGCGAAGCGTCGTCAGCTGACCGCGCCCTCGAGCGCGGTCAACGTCCCGGCGGCGGTATCGAGCTCGCACAGGGTTCCGTAAGGGAGCGCGCGGTTGCGCGTGCCGTGGCCGAACGCGCCGCCGAGCGCGACCGGGATCGGCAACCGGCCGAGACGATCGACCAGCACCTCCTCGGCCG
>DATMZL010001162.1:0-8084 GCA_035607075.1 Polyangia bacterium | reverse complement strand
GCCGTCATAGGCGCGCCAGAGGAGACGTACCGGCTCCACGCCGCCCTGCAGCATCAGATCCTCGATCAACCGGCCGACCGGGTTGTCGGCGAGCGCCGTGACGACGCCGGTGCGCAGGCCGAAGCAGCGGCGCAGCCCGCGCGCGACGTTGTACTCGCCGCCGCCTTCCCAGGCCTGAAACGTTCGCGTCGTGTGCACGCGGCCCTCGCCCGGATCAAGCCGCAGCATCACCTCGCCGAGGCTGACGAGATCGAACCGACAATCGGGCGCCGCCTTGACGGTCAGCTTCGCCGGCGCCGTCGCTGGGTTGGGATTGCTCATCGAATTATCTCCCCATCCAGCCGCCGTCGACGACCAGCACGTGGCCGTTGACGTAGTCGCTCGCGGGCGCCGCCAGGAACACGGCCGCGCCCCCCAGGTCGGCGGGCTCGCCCCAGCGTCCGGCCGGGATGCGCACCGTGATCTGCTGGTTGCGCACCGGATCGGCCGCGAGCGCCGCGGTGTTGTCGGTGTGAATGTATCCGGGCGCGATCGCGTTGACGTTCACGCCCTTGCTCGCCCACTCGTTGGCGAGCGCCTTGGTCAGCTGCGCGACGCCGCCCTTGGAGGCGGCGTATGCGGGCACCGTGATCCCGCCCTGAAACGCGAGCAGCGACGAGATGTTCACGATCTTGCCGCGCCCGCGCGCGAGCATGCGCTTACCGGCGGCGCGGCACAGGCGGAACACGGAGGTCAGGTTCACGTCCAGCACCGCGGCCCAGTCCTCGTCGGAGAAATCGACGGCGGGCGAACGCCGGATCGTGCCGGCGTTGTTGACGAGGATGTCGATCGCGCCCAGCTCGCGGACCGTCGCTTCGACGAGGGCCTCCGCTGTCGCGGCCTCGCGCACGTCGCAGGTGACGACGGCCGCGCGCCGGCCCAGCTTGCGGATCGCCGCAGCGGTGTCCTCGGGCACGTGCTTGTTGCCGTGGCAGGCGACGTCGGCGCCGGCTTCTGCGAGCGCGTGCGCGAGCGCCGCCCCGATTCCGGTGCCCGCGCCGGTGACGAGCGCGACGCGGCCCTCGAGACTGAAAGCATTCAAGAGGAGGCCCTCACCCACCTCTCCCCGCTTTCGCGGGGCGAGGGTTTGTCGATCTTGCACTCGATCATGGTGTCGAGGGCCGTTACTTTCGGCTCGCCGCGCCGATGCCGGAATCGGACCCGAAACCGGGCTGCACGTTGACGACGCCGAACTGGCGATCGTCGACCTCGCGGTGCGCCGCCATCATCCAGATGAAGTTGATGCTGTGTCCCGGCGCCGCGACGTTCGGGTGATAGCCCGACGGCATCAGCACGGCGTCGCCGTCGTGCACCACCGCGGCGAACTCCGGCCGCTCCGTGTTGTCGTAGACCAGCTGGATGCCGAACGCGGGCGGCGGCATGTCGAAGTAGACGTAAACCTCCTCGAGCATCTTGGTGTGCTCGTGGGGCGGCCAGCTGGTCCAGTTGCCGTGCTGCGAGCGCGTGAAGCCCATCAGGATCCGGCCCGCCTTCACGTTGTCGCCGACGACGATGTTGAGATCGCGCGTGGTCGCATCGCCGCCCGCGCGGAACTTCTGCTTCGGGTTGGCCGAGATCTCGGCGTAGCGAACGACCTGCAGCGGATAGGTGCCGCTGACCTCGGCGGCGCACTCGACGAGGTCGACCTCGCCCGTTGTTTCAACGACGACCGCGCATCCGCGCGGGATGTAGATCGCGTCGTGCAGGCCGATGTCGTGGCGCGTGCCGTCGACGGTCACCGAGCACGCACCGCGCATGGACAGCAGCGCGGTCTCGCGTTTCTCGGTCGCGAACGCGACGCGCGGTTCGCTCGCGTCGAGGATGATGCGCCCGTAGTGCAGGTGCGCCATCTCGCTGTTGGTGGGCGTGATAGAGATATGCCGGCCTCGGCGCGAGGCCGTTCCGGTGAAGATCAGTTTCGACGCGTCGAGCGTGGCGGTGCCGGTTGATGTCGACATGGAAATGGTCTCTACACCTCGGTTTTTGGTGCGGTCAAGCATAGTCCTGCCATGAGCCGCCCGCCCACTCCGTGGACACCCTTGAAATCGTTGCCGGTGATCCGCTTCGGCGCATTTTTCCTGGTCTTGATGGCACCGCTCGGGCTCGCTTGCTCGGGCGGTTATGGCCCACAACCGTCGGGCGCCGGCGGGTGGACGTGGGTAACCGGTCTGGCGGGGATGGGCGGGACCGTGACCGCGAGGGGCGGGGCGGAGGGGGCTGCGGGCATGGGCGGCGGCGGCGCGCCGGCGGGTGCGGGCGGGTCGGCCGGCCGGGGCGGCACGGGCGCAGCGGCGGGCACGACGGGCACCGCGGGGGCAGCCGGTTCGCTGCCGCCGATCGCGCCGCCCGCGTGCGACGCGATTGGCAGCGAGCCGACGATCCCGACCGCCTGCGCGACCGTCCTGGCGACGAAGACGGTCACGAACGGCAGTCCCAGCGACGAGACGCTGGATACCACGGCGATCCAGACCGCGATCACCGGCTGCCCGGCTGGTCAGGCCGTCCGTCTCGCGACCGACGGTGACAAGACGGCATTCGTTTCGGGCGGGCTGGCGCTGAAGACGGGCGTCAGCCTGTGGCTCGACACCGGCACGACGCTGTTCGCGTCGCACAACCCGCGCGACTTCGATGCCCAGGCGGGCAAGTGCGCGGGCAACGGCACCGGTAACTCCGCGTGCAAGCACCTCATCAGCGTCACCACGCCGATGGACTCGGGCGTCGTCGGCACCGTCACGATCGACGGGCGCGGCGGCGAGCCCGTCACCGGCGGGACGTCGACCTGGTGGGATCTCGAGGAAGCGTACGACGGCAACCTCGCAGCGCCGCGGCTGATCCAGGTGACCGGCGGGACGAACTTCGTCCTCTACCAGGTCACGCTGAAGAACGCGCCCAAGTTCCACGTCGTCATCGACGGAACGACCGGCTATCGCGTGTGGGGGATTACGATCAACACGCCCCCGGACTCGCCGAACACCGACGGCGTCGATCCCTCGCGCGCGAAAAACGGCGTCATCGCTTACACGAAGATCTCGACGGGCGACGACAACGTCGCCGTCAAGGGCGGTGGTCCACAGCCGGTCGACGGCCTCTTGATCGCGCACAACCACTTCGGGCGCGGCCACGGGATGTCGATCGGCAGCGAGACCAACGGCGGCGTCCGCAATGTCAGCGTCTGCGATCTGGCGCTCGACGGCACTGACAATGGGCTGCGCATCAAGTCCGATGCCAGCCGCGGCGGGCTCGTGCAGGGCGTCTTTTACACGGACATCTGCATCCGCGACAGCCGGCATCCGCTGGTGTTCGATTCGTACTACAGCTCGGCGAGCGGGACCGCGATTCCCGATTTCCGCGATATCTCGGTCAACAACGTCCACGTGCTGGGCACCGGTGGGCTGAACACGTTCCGCGGCTGGGACGCCGCGCACCCGATCGGCATCACGCTGAACAACGTCGTGTTCGACATGGCACCGACGTCGATAACCGCGAGCTACACGAACGCCGTTTTCGGGCCGCAGGCGGTCACCATCAAGCCGTCAGGGCTGGGCGTGGTCGTGACGGACCTGGTCACCAGCGACGCCGTACCGCGCGTCTGCGACAACGCCTGGGTGCCGTTCTGATCCCTGAAAAGCGCGCTTTTCGTGATCGTTCAGGCGCGCCAGGACATGCCCGCGCGGCGCGGATTTCCGGCCCATAAGCGAGCCGTTTCCAGGTTCTACGACAACCCATAGCCTCGACTGACCGACCTGTCGGACATGGGCTTCGGAGGCCCTGAACAAATGAACGAAATCGCCACCTCAGGCCCACGAAAATCCCTGCTCGCCACCCTCGCGCTCGTCGCCCTCGCAGCCGGTCCGGCGCGCGCTCAGACGAACGACGAGAAGCCCGCCGGCGCTCCTGAGGCCCAGCCGGCTGCGCCGCCACCGCCGCCCGTCGCGGCGCCGCCGCCTCCGCCCGCGCTGATTCCGGCGATGCCGCCACCGCCGGCGGCGCCGGCACCCGAGCCCGCGAAGAAGAAGCGGTCGGCGGAGGAGATCCCGGCGCCGGCCGAGATCGCGACCGCGGCGACGCCCGGCGCGGCAGGATTCGCCCGTCGTGCTCTGAAGGCCACGCTCGGCGAGGCATCGAACGCCTGGAGCGTGACGCTGTTTGGCGCCGTGCAAGCCGACTACATCGCCGACACGACGCGCAGCTACGACGAGTACCTGGGCCCGGTGCTTGTCGCGCGTACCGACACCTACGAGGGAAGCGTGGGCCGCACGCAGTTCACCGCGCGGAGCACCCGCTTCGGCCTCGTGCTGGAATCGCCGAGCATCGGGGGCGTGACGCCGTCGGCGGCGTTCCTGAGCGACTTCGCCGGCAATCAGCCGGGCACTCCCTATCCGAACAACGCCAACGCCAACGAGATGTCGACGGGTAACGGGCTCTCCGAGATCAACTACTACAATAGCCCGACGTTGCGGATCCGTTATGCGTACCTGACGCTGCGGAGCCGCGTGCTCGACGTGGTCGCGGGCGAGACGGTCGACGTCTTCGGGTGGCAGAGCTTCTACTCGCTCTGCTCTTTGTCGTGGGTGCCGAACCAGATCACCTCCCGCAACCCGCAGTTCCGGATCTCGAAGAGCTTCGGCGTCGGCGGCCCGATCAGCCTCGACGTTGCGCTCGAGGCGGCGCGTCCCGCGCAGCGCGATTCGCAGATCCCCGACGCGATGGGCGCGATCCGGCTCAGCGTCAACAAGTGGAAGGGCGTCACGACGCCGGGAAACTCGGTCACGATCGCCTCGCCCCTCTCGCTGAGTGTCTCCGGCGTGTCGCGCGAGTTCAAGGTCAACGCCTTCACGCCGCCGCCGACGCAGACGTCGAACAGCACGGTCGGCTGGGGCATCTCCGCCGACCTCTTCCTCCCCATCGTTCCGGCCGCCGACGCGGACGACCGCAGCAACAAGCTGACGCTGATCGGATCGTTCGTGTACGGCACCGGCATCGCCGATCTCATGGTCGCGGGCGGCGGCGCGAAGTTCCCGACGCTGCCGAACCCGGCGCAGTGGAACCCGCCGCCCAAGTACAGCCCGGACGTCGACAACGGCCTGGTCACGTTCGACAGCACCGGTGTTCTCCACTCGATCGACTGGTGGACCGCCAAGGTGGGCCTCCAGTACTACCTGCCGGCGCGCTTCATCCTCTCGCTCAACGCGACGTACGCTCACTCGAACAACATCGCCAAGCTCTTCCCGCGGGGCGGCGCCGAGATCGAGCTCCTCGGCTCGATCGCCAACACGACCATGTACGGCGAGGCGACGGTTCTCTGGGACGCGACAGCCGCCGTGCGGTTCGGCGTGTCCGGGCAGTACACCCGGGTCCGCTACCTCGACGGCAACGAGCCGTACAACATTCGCGGCATCGGACAGGCGATCTACGTCTTCTGATCCGGGCCGGTCGTCACAGCGCCAGGTTGACCTGCAACGTGACGATCTGCAGCCGGCCGGCCCTGGCGGGCAGGTCGACCCCGCCGAGCTGGGCGGTGCCGGGCGACTGCTGATCGCCGAGCCCGTAGCGCAGCTTCACGATCAACACCGGCGCGCTGACGTACCAGGCGATCTGCGCTTCGCCGCTCAGGAAGCGTGCGCCGTCGATCGCGGTGCTCGGGTTCGCCCAGCTTGCGCGCAACGCGAGGTCGAGCGCGCGTGGCAGCAAGAGCACCCCGATCTGCCCCCACGCGCCCAGCGAGGTGTACGTCGCCGCCGCTTCCGGCGTCGTCCGGCGCGCGTACGCTTCCGCGAGGAGCACGACGCGGCGGCTCTCGAAGATCAGGTCGGCGCCCCCGGCCGCTTCCCGGGTCGTCACGCCCGACGGCGCGACGTCGAACTTGAACGTGTTCGGGTTGAAGTTCTCCGAGGCCGTCTGAACCCGGCCGTAGTAGCCTTGGACCGCCACCGACAGGCGTGACGGCGCGGGATCGCTTCCCAAGGCGTAGGCGAACTCGGTGTCGCTCGGCTTGCCCAGCGGGTTGACGGCCAGGCGGCCTTCGAGGACGTAGTTGCCGGCGACCGTCGTGAACTGGCGCAACGGCGATCCGGCGTAAATGCCGGCCTCGTAGTCGACGCGATCGGATCCGAGATCCCCGAACGCCGTGAGTCCCTTGTCGCGTCCGGTCCAGAAGTACTCGGCGACCGCGTCGGTATCGGGGAAGAGGATGCGCGTGAAGCCGCGGTTCTCGTGCCGGGAAAACGGGGTGTTCTGCTGTCCCACGCGGATCCCGAACGCCGGGATCGGTCGGATCTCGAGGTGGCTGTAAAGCAGGTAGGGCGGGTTCTGCGCGAGCTCGACCTCCAGCAAGAACCGAAGCCAGGGGCGGACCGCGTTTCCCCTCAGCGAGGGACGGACGGCGTAGATCGTGTCGCGGTTCTGCGACTGCCCGTTCACGAATCGGGGCTCGAACTTGTAGGCGGTGTCGAGGCCCAGCTTGAGGCGGTAGGCGCCGTCGGGTGATTCCAGCGTGAAGCGTTCGGGCGCCGGCGCAGCGGCGCTGGCGACCGCGAGGTTCGTGGCGTCGGCGGCCCGGGCCGGCGACGTCGAGGCCACGCTCCCGGCAACAACGCAAGCCAGCGTCGCGCGCGTCGCGATCGTCGAGCGCACGCGGAGGACCTAGGCGCGCCGCGCACGTCGGGCTTGTCGGGTTTATACGGATTCGCGTTGATGAACGACAAGGACGTTGCGGTCGGCGTGATTGATGACGCGCGACGCGACGGTGCCGAGGACGCGTTCGAAGCCGTGGTGGCGGTGGTTGCCCACGACGATGAGATCGACGTCGAGCTGCCTGGCCACGTCGAGGATGCGGCGCCAGGGATCGCCCTCGACCACGATCGGCGGCGCGAAGTGCAGGTCGGGGGCGCTGTCCATCAGGCGTCGAAACTCGTCGCGGACGATCCCCTCGAGGTCTGCCGCCAGGTGATCGGGCGAGGTCCGGGCGGCGGGCGGGATGTCGGTCGGCTCGGTCAGAACGCGGATCAGCGTGACGCGCGCGTCCGCGCAGCGCGCCAGCGCCGCGGCGGTCGTGAACACGAGCGGGGCGCGCGGGGAATCGTCGAGCGCGACCAGGATCGATCCGAAAGCTCGGGCCTCGTTCACGCCGTGACCGCCTCGACCGCCGGCGCGGGCGTGGCCTCGGGCGCCGGGGCGCGCTTCGCGATCAGGAGGAACATCACCGGCACCAGGAACAGCGACAGCAGCGTCGACGACAGCAGGCCGCCGACCACGGCCAGCGCCAGCGGCTGGTTGGACTCGGTGCCCGCCTCCAGGCCCAGCGCCGTCGGGAGCAGGCCGATGATCGTCGCCAGGCTAGTCATCGCGATCGGAATGAAGCGGATGCGCGCCGCCGCCACGACCGCCTCCAGCTTGTCGGCGCCTTCGTTGAAGCGCCGGTTCGCCTCGTCGATCAGCAGGATGCCGTTCGAGACCGCGATGCCGACGACCATCAGGACGCCCATCAGCGCGGTGATGGAGAAGCCCTGCCCGGCGGCGGTGAGCGCGAGGACGATGCCCAGCAGCGAGACCGGGATCGTGAACAGCATGATGAACGGCAGCCGCAGCGACTTGAACTGCGACGCCATGATCATGAATACCACCATCACCGCCAGGCCCATCGCCAGGCCCAGACCCGAGAACGTCGTGCGCATGAGATCGACCTGGCCGACGAAGCGGAACTCGATGTCCCGGGTCCGGGGATCGGCGTGCAGCTTCTGTTCGAGCTCGGCCGCGGCGCTGCCGATGTCGCGCCCCTCGGTCTGCATCATGACGTGCGCGACGCGCGACAGGTGGTTTCGCTCGATCGCGATCGGGCCGACCGACCGCGCGACCTTGCTGTACGCGCCCAGCGTCACGGCGCCGCCGTTCTCGCCGATGCGCACGGGGACGCGGGCGAGCGCGTTCGGATCGTCGACGACGCGGCCGTCGTACGACGTCACGACGTAGTACGACTGGCCGTTCGAGCCGTCGATCCAGACGCTGGGCGTGTTGATGTTTCCGAGCGTGGCCTCCAGCGTGGTCTG
>DATMZL010001386.1:0-5967 GCA_035607075.1 Polyangia bacterium | reverse complement strand
GGCGGCGCCGGCCGCGGGGGCGCGGGTGGCGCGGGCGGAGCGACCGGCGGCGGGGGCGCGGCGGGAGCCGCCACCGCTTCGGGCCCGCCGATGGGCTGGGCGTCGTGGAACACCTTCGCCGCGAAGATCAACTACAGCGTCATCAAGCAGCAGGCCGACGCGATGGTTTCCAGCGGCCTCAAGGCTGCCGGCTACCAGTACGTCAACATCGACGAGGGGTGGTGGCAGGGAACGCGCGACGGCTCCGGCAACATCACGATCGACACGTCCGAATGGCCCGGCGGCATGCAGGCGATCGCTGACTACATCCACGGCCTGGGTCTCAAGGCGGGCATCTACACCGACGCCGGCAAGCAGGGATGCGGCTACTACTACCCGACCGGTCGTCCCGCCGCGCCGAACTCCGGCGCCGAGGGGCACTACGACCAGGATTTCCTGCAGTTCTCGAAGTGGGGCTTCGACTTCGTGAAGGTCGACTGGTGCGGCGGCAACGACGAGGGCCTCAACCCGCAGACCGCGTACACAGCCATCAGCGACTCGATCAAGAAGGCGACCGCGCAGACGGGACGGCCGATGGTGTTTTCCGTCTGCGACTGGGGCAATCAGAGCCCCTGGAACTGGGGGCCGAGCATCTCGACGATGTGGCGCACCAGCCAGGACATCATCTACTACGGCGAGCAGGCGAATCTGGACCGCGTCCTCAGCAACTTCGATTCGGCGCAACACGCGTCGGCGCAGAGCCCGGGGCATTACAACGATCCGGACATGCTGATCGTCGGCATGCCGTCGTTCACCCTCGCGCAGAACCGAACGCACATGGCGCTGTGGGCGATCGCGTCCGCGCCGCTCCTCGCGGGGAACAACCTCATGACCATGAGCAGCGAGACCAAGGGCGTTCTGACCAACAGCGAGGTGATCGCGATCAATCAGGATCCGCTCGCGAAGCAGGGCGCGAAGCTTTCGGGCGGAGGAACGGGACTCGAGATTTACAACAAGACGCTCTCGGGAACGGGCCGGCGCGCTGTGCTGTTGCTCAACCGGAGCGCGGCGGCGGCGACGATGACGGTTCGGTTCGCGGACATCGGCCTCGGCACGACCGCGTCCGTCCGGAACGTCTGGGCGGCGATGGACCTCGGAACGCAGACGACCAGCTACGGCGTCAGCGTCCCCGCGCACGATTCCGTCCTGCTGCTCGTCACGCAGTAGTCAGTTGGCCTTGCGGCCGCCCCGATAACGGATCGGCGCGGGCGAATGTGACCGCGGGCGTGTCACAGATACAGCCGAACAGGGTGTCCCTTCCGCGTATTCTACGCACGGGTTGTCGACGCTGCGGCGAACGTCTGGTCTGCTTCTTCCGTTGCCTGCTCTCTCGTTATTGGCAGCGTTCGGATGCGGAGCTCGGACAAGCGCGACGCCGTCCGCGGCGGCCCTTGCTTCGGTGGCCGACCGGCGCGGTCCGTTGGCAACCTTCGGTACGACTCGATTTCGGTATCAGCTCTCGGTCGAGCGAGACAAGGAGCCGGATCCCGTGTACCACGAGGTCCCCTGGCGATTTCACGTCCGGTTACTCGACGACGGGCGCGTCGTTGACGATCAATCCCCTTTCTCGGCGGCGTGTGACAACGCCGAGCCGACCGAAGCCGCCTACGTTAACGGTGCCGATCCCGAGGCGCAGGCGTGGCGAACGACCTACCTCGATAAATGCGAGGTCTCTCTGGCAGCCCGATCAGTGGAGCTCAGTCCAGGCGTCTCCGCGCTCCTCGTCACGCAACAGACCGGCCAGGAGGACGTTTACCAGCTCCATTGGCTGTTCCTCGAGCACAGGGGCAAGCTCGAGACGCTGTGGTCCTCGCCGACTGGTCCTGGCCACGCATCGCGCATACGGGTCTTGCCCACCGGCGCCAAGCAACAAAACGATCTGGCCTTCATCGACGCCTGGAGTCCATCCCTGGAGGTGCCCAATGAGCTCGTTGCGAGCCGACTGCACTTCGATCGCGCGAGCGGAGTGAAAACGACGCCTCTCCCAGACGTCCGAAACCCTCTGTTCGTGACAAATCTCGGCACCTTCAAGACGCCTGACGCGGCACTCGAAGCCTGGGTCCGATATCGGCCGTGCAGCTTCCAGTATCGGGTTTTCAAAGCAACCCTGTTCTCAGGTCGGGCTCGAGGATTCATCCTGGCCACCGTTCTTGTCCGAAAGGACGATGTGAAAGCCGAGAAGTCCGCGCTGAGCACATGCGCCGGCGTTTCCCCCCCTTCAATCGTCGAATTTCACGCATCTCGGTAGAGGGAGGCACACGAATGCCGTCCCTTCCACCCCTCAGCTACGGGGCCGACAGTGCCGGGGAGGAACATTTCCAAGAACTCAACGAGTCCGAAGGGAGAGTCGCGCGTACAATCGTCCGACGTGTCATCAAACCCCGTTGCGCTTCAGCCGGCCGAGAAGGATCACTGCCAGGCTCTGAAGGATCTCCACGCCGAGCTGGAGCAGAGCGGGTTCATGGCTCCCTCGCACTTCTGGAAGCGGAAGCTGCTCATCTGGGTGCCGGCGTTCCTGGCGTCGTATCTCGCCCTGTTGGTGCGGTCGGTCGGACTGCTGTGGTTGCTGCTGGTGCCGCTCGCGTCGGTGGCAATGCTGACCATGGGCTACGTCGGCCACGACGCTGGACACCACGCGCTTTCGCGGAGGCGCTGGATCAACGACTTCTGGGGACACTTCGGCATGACTTTCCTGTGCGGCATGAGCTTCGGCTTCTGGCGGTCGCGTCACAACCGCCACCACGCTCGTTGCCAGGAGGTGGGCGGCGACCCGGACATGCACTTCGGCGTGTTGTTTTCCGTCTACCCGCGCTCGGCGAGCTGGAACACGCCGCTCGGCCGCTTCTTCCTCCGGATCCAGAAATGGTCGTTCTGGCCGTTGTCGGCGTTCTACTGGGTCACGCTCCGCTACGACGGCTTGCGTGATCTGTTCCAGCAGCCGGAGCGCACGCGCGTCGACCGGTTCGTGATGCCGCTGCACTGGATCGTTCTGCTCGTCATCCCCGGCTTGGTGTTCGGGTGGGCGGCCGCGCTGCCCGCCTACCTCGCGGTGTCGTGCCTATCGTCGCTGATGACGGCGTCGGTCTTCATCCCGAACCACATAGGCATGCGCCGGCTGAACGACGGCGAGGAGGTCAGCTACCTCGAGCAGCAGGTGACGACCAGCCGTAACATCACGAACCCTCTCTTGCTCGACTTCTACTACGGCGGCCTCAACTCGCAGATCGAGCACCACCTCTTCCCGCGCGTCGCGCACAACCGGTACCGCGCGATGCGCCCGTTCGTGCGCGCGTTCTGCCAGGCGCGCGGCATCGCGTACACGGAGGCCACGCTCTACCGCGCGCTCGCTTCGGTCGGCGGCCACCTCGGCGACATGACGGCTGCGTACCACGCGGCGACGGTCGCGCCCAAAGACGTCCCCACCCGCTAGCCGCGAGCCGGCGACCTCACGGGGGCGGTCCGCAGAACCCGGACCCGTCACAGATGAATCGACCCATGACGCACGCCGTGCCAGCCGCGAGTGGGAGGCAGGTCCCGACGGACCCCGCCATCGCACAACTCCGGCACTCGCCGTAGCAGGAGGTGTCGCAGCAGACGCCGTTGGCGCAGGACTTCGTCGGGCACTCGTTTCCGGCCGCGCACGCCTGCCCGATGGCCTTGAACGGCAAACAGGTGTTCGCCGGGCCGCAGTAACCGCCCGAGCAGTACGCGTCGAGGTCGCAGCTGGTACGGCATTTCCCGTTGCCACCGCAAAGGTTGGGCGTGCACGAAACGGCGGGAGGCGAAACGCACTGGCCCGCGCCGTTGCACGTGCTTGGGGCGACCTCCTCGCCGGCCACGCAGCTCCCCGGCGCGCAGATCGTGCCCGCGGGCTGCTGCGCGCAATCGAACGACACAACCGGGCCGTCGATACCCGCATCTCGATCGCCGCCGGCGCCCGTGCCGGCTGCGCCGGTGGTGCCGGCAGTTCCCGTCGCGCCGGCTGCGCCGATGGTGCCGGCTGCGCCGGTGGTGCCGGCTGCGCCAGTGGTGCCGGCACTTCCCGTCGCGCCGGCTGCGCCGATGGTGCCAGCTGCGCCGGTGGTGCCGGCTGCGCCCGTCGTGCCCGCTGTGGCTTTCGCCCCCGCGACGCCACTTTCCCCGGCGACGCCTTGCCCGCCGCCACCGGCGCCGGCCGCAGCGCTGGTGCCGCCCTTGCCGCCCTTGCCACCGGACTTAACCCCGTCGCGGTCGCAGGCGGCGAACAGGAACGTCGCCGTCACCAGCAACGCCACGTTCGAGGCCAGCAACCGTCCCATCACGCACCATGTGCCGGTCGGCCGCGGGCGCGGCTCATCGAAATTCAACGGACGGCGGCTGCGTCAGAGGCGCCCGTTATCGTTCAGGCCCAGACCTCAGAGTTCGCTGGCGATCCTTTTCCACAGCTGGACTTCGACGTCCGCCTTGAATCCTCCTCTGACGACCAGCAACCCCTTCTTCGCCAGGCCATGAACGTGAACCAGGCCGCCCTCATTTCCCCGGAAGGCGCCCGGCCCAAGCTCGGGCAAGTCTTTGAAGTCGGTCGAAATCTTGTTGGGGGCGTTCTTGAAGCTCGCGCGCCATTCGGCAAGCTTCTTGGCGTCTCCGTCGGGGAGCTCGAAGTTGACGCCCTGCCATCCCTCCTGTGGCGAGTAGATGCACAGAAGAGGGTGCCCCTTCACATCCAAGGACTTGGCCGGCTTGAAAGCCTTCCCCGTCACCTCGGCGACGGTCTTTTGCAGCTTGTTGCACAGCTCTGAGCGCGGACCGACGGCGTCGGCGGAAGCCGCCGGCGATGTCAGCGCAATCGAAACGCAGCCAATCAGAAATCCTATCCGCGGGTTCATAGCCGCTTCATTCCCGAAGGGGCTCTATCCGATCACCGACCTCGCGCGGTGTTTCCTGTCCGCGCGTCAGATCTTCGTTGCCGGCTGGTCGAGCCGTCGATGAAGATCTTCTGCCGCACCACCGCGTTCTTGTCGCCGACGCGCGGTTCGCGCCGGCCTCAGTACGCGGTCGTCGAGATCCCCGTGACCGCGGCGTCGTAGATCGTGACCGCGGCGCCCGACTGCGGCGTCACGCTGGACCCGTTGGTGAACGAGACGCCGGTCGCGTGGAAGATCTCCATGCCCGTCTTCGCCGAGATCTTCACGTTGTCGAACGTCAGGCCCGAGACCTTCGCCTCCGGCAGGCCCCAGATGATCCCGGCGTTCGTCGATCCGGTCGCGGTCAGGTTCCGGATCGTGATGTTCTGCCAGTACGGCGTCGTCGCGGTGACCGCCATCGCCGTGTCGCTGGTCGGATTGGACGGCAGGTCCGGATAGTACGACGTGATGTAGACCGGGTTCTGGACGTTGGTCATCGTGATGTTCGAGTACGTCAGGTTCTGGACCATGCCGCCGCGGTCGCGCGCCGACTTCATCCGGATGCCCGACGTCGTGCCGTTCATCGTCAGGTGATCGACGGTGACGCCCGAGACGCCGTTCTTCGTGATGCTGCCGATCGAGCAGCCGTGGCCGACGCCGAACGTCGAGTAGCCGATGTAGAGGTTCGTCCCCGACATCGCGATATTGTCGTCGCCGCAGGCGATGTTGTTGTTGCAGAAGAACATGCCCGACGCGGTGACGTCGACGCCGTCCGTGTTCTTGGGCGGGTTCTTGCCGGACACGGCTAGCGTGGAGATGGTGATGCCGGTGATCGTCACGTCGGTGTCGCTCTTCACCCAGATGTGCTCCGCGGGCGGGTTCTGCAGGCGGATGCCGCTGATCTGGACGCGCGTCACGTGGCCGAGGTTGATCTCCTGCGGGCGATCGATGGTCGAGTCGGCGGCGAACGCGTCCCACCAGTCCTGTCCCTGCCCGTCGATCGTCCCCGAGCCCGTGATCGCGATGTCGTGCGTGGTGCCCGTGG
>DATMZL010001374.1:0-4317 GCA_035607075.1 Polyangia bacterium | reverse complement strand
CTGAGCGGGGACAACATGCGACCCATCCCCACGAAGATCTCCTCGTCCGTCAACTTGCCGACATCCTGCTTGAGGGCGCGCTGCCGAGCCAAGAGCTCTCCCGGCAGCGGCTGCTTCCGGTAGAGATGGTTGACCCGCTTGATCTCCGACACGAGATAGTCGATGTCGGTTCGCCAGCCCTCCGCGCGCGACATCTTCGACGTGTCGATCCGGCCCACCAGCTTCAGGAACCTTGGTTCATCCCGAATCGCCGCGAACGCCGGGTGGTCGTAAAGCGCCGGCTTCTGCGTGTACTGGTCCTCCTGCATCATGCGCTCCAGCACCTGATAAGCCATCTCCTTGTTGCCGATGGCCAGGTACGCCTGCGCCAGGGAAAGCCGGACGCCGGCGGGCGGCCAGGTGCTCGTCAGCTCCAGTCCCTTCTCGTAGGCGGCGATCGCCTCCTTTGGTTTGTTGGACAATCTCAGGGCCTGCCCCAGTTGGATCCAGACCGAGCCGTCCTTGGGGTATTGGGAAACGGCCTTCTGGAAGACCTCCGCCGCCTCCGAGTATTTCTGCTCGTCGAACAGACGCCTACCCTCCCGGGTGTGGTCGAAATACGCGAGCGGCTCCGCCGGCGCGACAAGTCGTGAGCGCAGGATCTCCTCCGACAATGCGGCCGGGGCACACATGACGAGGAGCATGGCGCCGGCAATCGCGCCCTGCGCTTGTCGAGGATTGAGCATCGTCGAATTCTCCGCAGGCCTGGTACGAGGCGATTCATGGTGAGCGGCACGTCTCAGCGCGAGCCTGCCTGACGATGTCCTTCCTTGCCAGCAACAGGCTCAGAACCACCCGCAAATGAGCGGCACCGTCATCGCGGCTTTCGCAAGACCCAGGTCGTCATCGATCGCAGATTCTGAACCACAGTTGTCTTGATGGGATCGACGAGTTCGGCGCCCAGCTCCGCCGTCCACTGCATCAGCAGGGGTTCATCAACCAGATAGCGTTCGGTGCCGTCGGCCATCCGGTACCAGCGTCCGGAGATGTGTTCCAGCAGGTGTTCGCCGCCGATGGTCGAGGCGAGACGAGAGAAGAACAGACCGCCCGGCTTGAGCGTGCGCCAGGCGCCTTGCAGCATCGCTCGAAAGTGATCGTCATCGCGGGCGAAGTGGAGGACGGTGTTGCAGATGACGACATCAGCAAAGAGATCGGGATACGAGTTTTCCTCGACGGATTCCACGCGGAAGTTCTCCGCCGGCAGGCGACGCGCCAGTTGCCGCACCGCGTCGATGACGTGAGGATCGGGATCCACGCCGAAAACTTCGCAACCCTCCTGGAGCAGGTAGACGATGTTCCGTCCGGACCCGCAGCCCGCATCGAAAATCACCATTCCGGGTGAAATGTTCCCGCGCAGAATCTGGTCAAACAGGTAGATGTCGATGTCGCCGAACTGTTCCTGAAGCGATGTCATGTAGAACATCTCCTGAGAGGGCGAGGCTGCAGGGGGGGCCCCGGTGGCTGCGGTCCGAGATCGCCCGCGAGCACGAGGGGTCCCCAAGTGATCGCGGCGCATCGAGATCTCCGGACTCGAAGTAGATCCCGTCTCCGTGGAGGGCCGAGCGTTCCCGGCGCATGGTCGTCCGCAGGTGGCTGTTCAGCACAGCGGACGGACATTGGCTGCCCCTGGGCTACCGTTATCGCATGAGCACGATCCTGGCATACCGAGTCGCCTTGCCCTGCGACAGGCGGGCGAAGTAGATCGCCGGCGGCTGCGGCGGTGCGCTGATCTCCAGCTCATGCGCTCCCGCGCCGGGATCGCCGACCGGCGTGCTCCACACGCAGCGGCCGGCGACGTCGAACAGCGAGAGCGTCGCAGGATCCGCGCTGGGAAGCTGAACTGCAAACGAGACCCGCCCATGCGCGGTGTTCGCCGACAGCTCCAGCGCTGGAACAGGGATCTGTCCGCGCGCCGCGCCGAAGCCCTGCCACGCGGTGCGATCCGGAGGCGTCGCCGCGGGAGGAGCGTCCGGGAACGTGAGCGTCCAGAGGTCGTTCGTGCCTTGGCCGCACGCGACCACCAGGCGGTCGTTGGTCGCGTCGTAGGCGCCATTGGCGCCGTCTCTTCCTCTCGGCGGGATGCCCGCCGGAGCGAGCTGCCGCCAGGACGGTGTTCCGGCCAGATCGAGCGCCCACGTGTCGTTCATCACGTCGATGCCGTAGCCGCCGAACAGCAGCAGGCGATCGTGAGTCGTGTCGAGGCGCAGCAGCCCCCCGCTTCGCTCCGAGGGGCCCGGTGCGATGCGAAGCTGCTGCCACTGCCCGTCGCCGTTCCCGAGTTCCAACGCCCAGAGGTCGTTCAGGAGCCCGTAAAGGGGCCCGTGGGGGTTGTCGACGCCGCCGAACAGCAGCACGCGATCCCGGCCCGGGTCGTAAACGCACATGTGCCCGCCGCGCGCGGTCGGCGCCGGTCCGACCGGCGCGAGTCGCCGCCACGCCGCGCTGGGCGCCAGTCGCAGTTCCCAGACGTCGAAGTCCAGACCGTCGTGGCCCCTGAGGAGCAGGAATCGGTCGCGCGCCGAGTCGTACACCAGCGGCGACAACGCGCTGCTCGGCGGCGCCGGACCGGCGGGCGTGATCTGCGACCACGACGGTGTTCCGTGCGCGAACGATAGCGCCCAGAGGTCCGCGAGCAGATTCGGATCGCCGTTGAAGCCGCCGTACACCAGGAGCTGCTCCCGTATCGGGTCCCAGGCGGATACGTGCCAGTAGCGCGGGGGCGGTGGTGTGCCCCGTGTCGCGAGCGGCGACCAAGCGGGATCCTTGCGCAGGTCGACCACCCACGTGTCGTTGCGGAAGATGTTCACCGGGTCCGAGCCGCCGAAGACGACCAGCCGGCGTCGCGCTGCGTCGTAGCCGTCGCTCGCAACGCCGCGAGGCGGGGCGCGCACCGCGTCGGGCACGAGCCTCGACCACACCGGCGCGTGATCGAGCGCGAGGGCCCACGCATCGCTGTACGTATCGCTGTAGTACGGAGGGGCTATCCCACCGCACACGAGCAGCCGCTGCCGGGCCTGGTCGATCGCGACGCCGGCGGCCACACGCAATGCGGGACCCGGGTTGCGGGCGGGCGTGACGGACCAGAGGAAGGTCTCGAGCGAGAGCGCGAACAGATCGCCTTCACCGCCGACCGTTACGAGGCGATCGCGCGCCGGGTCGCAGACCATCGGATTGAAGCTGAAGTACTTGCTATCCGGGATGCCGATGTCCGGCGGGCCGTTGGTCTCGAAGTGCAGCCACTGGTGCGGCTCGTCCAGCGTGAGCGCCCACATCGTGAGCGGTCCATTCCCTGCATCGGCCGGCAGTGCGACGGGATAGACGATGCGGCGGCGAACGGGATCCAACACGGCGGGCGTGGGTGTGAGGAAGCTCCCGAACCCGAGAGGGGGCGGCGTGCCCGACGGCAGCCACTGCGACCAGGCCGGCGAGGGCATCAGGTCGAGCGCCCACACCTGCTCAGGTTCGAACCCATAGTTGCTCCCTTGCACCACGAGCCGATGATTCACCGGGTCGAACACGATGGCGGGGTAGACCGGTACGAACCCGGAGGGGAAATCGGATCCAGGGACCACGGTGACGGCGCCAGTCAAAGGATCGAGGGCGTGGATCTCCAGATGGGTCGACATGTCGACGACGTAGTAAACGAGCCCTGTCGTCGGGGCCAGCGTGGCCGACCAGGTCGAGGGGATGGTGAGGCGCTCCGACGGTGCCGGCAACGGCTGCCATGCACGCGGGCCCGAAAGGCTCAGCGCCCAGTTCTCGAGCCTTGGCGAACCAGCGACGGAAAGCAGCCGATCGTGGGGCTGGTCGTAGATCGCGAGGAAGGAAGCGACCTGGAGGAGATTGAACTCCTGCCAGGTGCCGTCGGCGGCGTTCGGCGGAAGCGCGGGCGCCGGCGCCTCGTGGCGGACAGAGACCGGCTCGGCGAGCGACACCGTGGTGGCGAGCGCGAATGCGATCGCGAGGGCGGGCGGTACGAGTTCCGCCGGCTTCGGGAGTCGGATCATGAGACACACCCCGAGTGGGTCATGGAGGATGAACTCCCGGCCCGCACATGCTGCGCCGCTGAGGCGGAGCCCGCAAGGCTAATCCGCTACGGCGTTCGCCCGACTCCCAAGCTATGGGGGTCTTACTTGTGTGCCGTGCGACAGACGCTTCGTTACTTGCCGAGCACCACGAACCGCGCGCTGCGCCGGTAGTGCATGGCGACCGAGCCGCTGCGGAGCGGCTTCGCCGAGACCAGCTCGAGCCGTCGCGTGCTGGGCAGCCCGCTCTGGT
>DATMZL010001369.1:0-2559 GCA_035607075.1 Polyangia bacterium | reverse complement strand
GTCTTCCGCCGCGAGCTGTACCTCGATCCCGCGTGGCACGCGGCCGTACGCGATGTCGTCGCTGCCTGCGGCGTGGACCCCGCGCGCGTCGCGTTCGATCCGCTGCGGCTGCGCGTCGTCCTCCACCGCGGCCACGAGCTGTCGGCCGCCGCGCCGGTCTACCACCCGCATCGCGACACCTGGTACGCGCACCCGCAGTGCCTGATCGCCTGGTGGATCCCGCTCGACGATCTCGCGCCCGACGAGACGTTCGTGTTCCACCCCGACCGGTTCGCCGCGCCCGTCGACAACGATTCCGAAGTGTTCGATTACGACGACTGGGTGCGCGACGGGTGGGAGCTGAAGATCGGCTGGCAGAAGGCGACCGCGGCCGCACGCTACCCGCGGTCCGCGCCTGGAACCGACCCTGGCCGCGCCGTCGGCTTCGCGGCCCGGCGCGGCGCCAACCTGCTGTTCTCCGGCGCGCACTTCCACGCCACGCTGCCGCAGGCGACCGGGCGCGCGCGCTTCTCGCTCGACTTCCGGATCGTCGATCTCGACGACCACGCGCGCGGCCTCGGCGCCCCGAACGTCGACAACCGTTCGCGCGGCTCGTCACTGCGCGACTACGTCCAGCCCGGCACCCGCTACGGGTGAATGACGATCGCTGACAGGTTGTCGGGGGTCAACGGCGGCTTCCCGGTCAGGTCGACGCCGTTGGCCTTGAGGTCGAACGCCAGGATGTTCAGGTACTGATCGAGCGTCGGCTTCGGGCCCTTCGGCGGCATGTTCGCGCCGACGAAGTCGAACACGTCCTTCGCGGTGTGGAACTGTGTCTTGCGATACTTCGCCGTCGGCCGCGGATCGAGCGGGAGCGCGCTCGCACCGACGACCGGAGGTCCCTGGTCCGTTCCCTGCCCTGCGTCGCCATGGCATTTCGCGCAGAACTGGCCGTAGAGCGGGCCGCCCGCCTCAGCCTGGGCAACGGCGTCCGCTGCCCCCCCAGGAGCGCTCGCCGTCGCCGCCGGCGTCGCGCCGCCTTCATGCGCGCATCCGAACGCCGTCGCCGCGACGAGCGTGAGCAGCAGCGAAGCCTTGCGTACGGTTGCCATCAGAAGATCTTCGTTCTTGGTCATGGGTCGGAATCCCTCCGTGAGCGTTTGCATGCGCATAGAGCCCGCACGCGCCTTTTGGTGACGGAAAAAGAATGTGGATCCTCGACGGCCCACGGGAACTGGTCTCGATGGGCGTTGTCCAAGTCGATCATGGATGCGAGGTCGCGGGCGAGCAGGCGCGCCGGGGTGGGCTCGCTGTTGCTCCTGGCCTGCGGCGTGGTGGGCGCGGCCGCGATCCACCGCGTGTCCCACGACGTCCGGCTTGTTGGCGATGCCCGGTCAACGTGGCCGGAGCCCCCGGAACCGCGCCGTGGCGAGTGGACACACGGGGCGGCGGTGCCGATGGAGGGTCCGATCGTCGGCGTCTGGGGCGCAAGCGCCGACAACGTGTGGGCCTGGAGCGAGCGCGACATCATCCACTGGGACGGGCGCGCCTGGTCGCGCGCGAAACGCGCCGACCTCGATCCCGGCACGATCGAAGCGATGAGCGGATCGGCGTACGACGTGTACGCCCCGGAGCTCGAGCGTCTCACGGTCGGCCACCCGATCGCGTTCGGTTCGTTCGAGCGGCGCTTCAAGCTCCCGTTCGTTCGCGGCCACCGCGTCGGGCCGGGCCAGCAGCTGTGGGCGATCGACAGCTCCGGCATGTTCTTGGGCCGCTTCGACGGCAGACGATGGACGGTCGGCTCGACGCGCAACCCGCTGCTCGACGACTTGAACGGCGTCTGGTTCGCGAGCGAGACGCTGGGTTGGGCGATCGCGGGCGCGACGATCTTGCGCTGGGATGGTCACGAATGGACACGGGAGGCGGAGGCGTCGTGGCGCCTTCGTGCGATCTGGGGTTCGGGACCTGATGACGTCTGGGTGGTGGGCGAAGCCGGACAGACGATCCACTGGGAAGGCGAGACGTGGGTCTACGACCGGCGACCGCGGTGGCCCGATCTGACGGTGCTGGATGGGCGCGGACCAAACGACGTCTGGAGCGGGGGTTGCTCCGCCGACGCCGTCGTGCTGTTGCACTGGGACGGCGGCGACTGGCGTGAGTGGGACGTCCCCTCGAACCAGTACCGGGACAGTCGCAGTCGCGGCGTCCCCTGCCTGCTTCTCGCCAGCTCGGGCGACCGACGGGCGCGCGCGCTGATCGACGACCGCCTGCGCGTGGTCGACGCCGCCCGACCGCCCGCGGCGGGCCCCTCGCCGGAGCCCAGCCTCGATGCGCGCCCGGATCGGGGAGATGGACTCACGGCGCTCGTGACCGCCGATGCGACGAAGGCCTGGGTGCTGAGCAGCCGGCACCACGATTGGCGGCCCTCCGAGCCGACCCCGTTCGCGGTGCAACTTGCGCACGGCGCGCCTGGGAAGATTCGCTCCCTCCCCGGGCACGGCACGATCAAGGCTGTCTGGGCGCGCGCCTCGAACGACGTGTGGGCGGTCGGGACGGACGGCCTCGTCCTTCATTACGACG
>DATMZL010001367.1:0-2729 GCA_035607075.1 Polyangia bacterium | reverse complement strand
CGCGGCGCCGGTCGTGCCCGCGGCGCCCGTCGTGCCGGCCGCGCCCGTCGTGCCCGCCGCGCCCGTCGTGCCCGCGCTGCCCGTCGTGCCGGCGGCGCCCGTTGTGCCGGCCGCGCCGGTCGTTCCAGCAGCGCCCGTCGTGCCCGCCGTTCCGGTCGCCGAGTTGCCGGCCGCGCCCGTCGTGCCGGCGCTGCCCGTCGTGCCGGCGTTGCCCGAGGTGCCGGCCTGCCCGGACGTCCCGGCCTGGCCGATCGTTCCCGCAGAGCCCGTCGTGCCGCCGTGGCTGTTGCCGCTGCTGCCCGCGCCACCTCCCCCGCCGCTGTCTCCGCAGCCCGTCACCTGAGATGCGACCAGCGCCGCGAGCGCGAAACCGATGCCGATGAGCGAGCTGCGAACCATGTGTTTCTCCGTGGGTAATTGAGGAAAGGCGCGGAAACCGGCTCGTGGGTGTCCGGTGCCGAAAAGGACGGCTCAAGTCCGCGAAATCGCGGTGGCCGCTTCAGTCCCGCGGCGGTTTCGGGTCGCTGCGGCCGAGCCGGCGGAGCGCGTCGTCGACTGCGGTCTTCACGGTCTCGGGTGCCTCGCCCGAAAACCGGTCCAGCGACGCCATCTCCCGCTCGGCCTCGAACCCCTGCGCCGGGCGCGCGCGGCCCGTCGCGCGCTGCCGCGCCAGCAGCCCGAACAGCTTCCACGCCTCCGCGCCGTCCAGCGGCGGGACCGGGATCAGGTTGATCGCGATCAGCCAGATGTTGGTCGTAATGAACGCATCGGCGAGCTGCGCGACCAGCGCGCTCTCGGGCGGACCCGCGACCGCGAGGGCGACGTACGCGACGGCGAGCGCGACCGCCTGCCCGAGCACGCCACCCCATGCGATGCCTGCCCGATCGACCGCCGTCGGATCGCCGGACCAGCGGCACATCCCACCAAGCGCGTGGATGTCGATCGACACGACGCGCTGGCGATAACGCCGGACAAGCAGCGCATGGCCCAGCTCGTGAACGAAAACCAGCAGGAAGAACCCGAGCCAGAACCCCGGCACGAACCGCCCCTGCCCGAACACGAACGCGCCGATCGGCAACGTCCAGTGCGCGCGCACCGGCGCGCCCCGCCAGCGCCCGAGCGTCAGGTACCCGCCCTGCACGCGTTCAGTCCTTCGCCAGGCGGCGTTCGATGCGGCTGTCCGGGATGAACCAGATCATCGCGACAAGCACGTAGAGCGCGCCGGCGACCCAGCGGTTGATGAATGCCATCGGAACTGCGACCACATAGATAAGGACGGACACCTTCCCCTTGAAGTCGCGTCCCACCGCGGTCGCCACGCGCGATTCCTGCCCGTGATGGGCGAGGATCGCGCGAACCAGAAAGTAGTACGCGACCCCCGCCATCAGCATCACGACACCGTAAAGGGCCGTCGGCCCAGCGGCGAAGTGATTCTCGCCCATCCAGCCGGTCGCGAACGGGACCTGCGACAGCCAGAACAAGAGGTGCAGGTTCCGCCACAGGATGCGGCCGTTCACGCGCTCGACCGCGTGAAACAGGTGGTGGTGGTTGTTCCAGTAGATGCCGATCATCACGTACGACAGCGCGTAGCTGATGAACACGGGCACGAGCGGGCGCAGCGCCGCGACGTCGGCGCCGTGCGGCACCTTCATCTCCAGCACCATGATCGTGATGATGATGGCGATGACGCCGTCGGAGAACGCCTCCAGCCGCCCCTTCGTCATGCCCGGCGTCGCGTCCGTTAACTACGAAACTTGATCCCGCAGCCGAGGCCCTTGGTCTCCGCGACGGGCGGCTTCTTCCCCGCCACGACGGCGTCCAGCGCGTCCTTCAGGTAGCGGGCCGTCACCTTGTCCGGTTCGTTGCGGTTGTCGTCGATCGTCCCGTGGTAGGCGAGCTTGCCCGTCTTGTCGAACAGGAACGCCTCCGGCGTGACGCTGGCGCCGAACGCGCGCGCGACCGCCGACGTGTCGTCGACGACGTAGGGGATCTTCATGCCGCGGCTCTTGGCGCGCGCCTGCATCTCCTCGAAGCCGTCCTCCGCGTGCGTCTTCGGATCGTTCGCGTTCACCAGCACGACGCCGACGCCCTTGCCGGCGTAGGTGTTCGCGAGCTCGACTAGGCGCTGCTCCCAGGCCTTCGCGAACGGACAGTGGTTGCAGGTGAAGACGACGAGCGTGCCCGCCTTGCCGGTCACGTCGGCGATCGACACCAGCTTGCCGTCGACGTTCTTCATCTTCGTCTTCGCGACCGCCGCAGGCACCTTCGTCCCGAGGGCGATGCCGCCGGTGCTCTCGCCCGCGTGCGCCACCAGGGCGGAGCCGGTCAAGATCGCGATCGCGGAAATCGTGCTGGCGCGCTTCATCATTTTCTCCTTGTCTGCAGCAGACCCGACACGCGGGCGCGCAGGTCGTCATACGTCACCGATCCCATCCAGGAGCTCTTCTTCACGCCGCGCCCGTCGAACAGAAAGGTCGCGGGGATCGCCCCTTTCCACCGTCGGTCGAGGGCGTCGATGAACGACATGTCGTTGCCGCGTTTAATGAACGCGGGTCCGTCGAAGCCCACCGCGCTGAGGATGCGGGCGACCTCCGGGCGCATGTTGTCGTCGTCGGCCGAGATCAGCACCAGGCGCAGCCCGTCCGCGCGGTGGTCGCGGTAGAAGCGGACCAGGTCGGGCATCTCCTCGCGGCACGGCTCGCACCAGGTGGCCCAGACGTTGACCAGCA
>DATMZL010000166.1:0-2029 GCA_035607075.1 Polyangia bacterium | reverse complement strand
CCGGACCTGGCGGTGCTGAAGAAGACCGCCGACGAGATCGGCCGGGTCGTGCGCGACGTTCCCGGCCGCGGCGACTGGCGCGTCCAGCGCGTGCTGGGCCTGCCGCTGCTGGAGGTCAAACCCGATCGGCAGCGGCTGGCGCGCTACGGGATGAGCGCCGACCGCGTGCTGGAGGTCGTCGAGGCGTCGCGCGTCGGCCGCTTCTCCGGCAAGATCTTCGAGGGCTCGCGGCGCTTCGACCTGATGCTGTTGCTGCCGCCCGCGACGCTGACACCGGAGGCGTTCGGCGAACTGCTGGTCGGCTCGTCGACGGGCCACCTGGTGCCGCTGGCGTCGGTCGCCACCATCCGCGAGACGGAGGGGCCGGCGGTCATCAACCGCGAGGCGCTGCAGCGGCGCGTGCTGGTCGAGGTCAACGTGCGCGGGCGCGATCTGGTCAGCTTCGTCAACGAGGCACGCCACAAGGTCGCGCAGGCGGTCACGCTGCCCGAGGGCGTGACGCTGGAGTGGGGCGGGCAGTTCGAGAACTTCACCCGCGCCAGCAAGCGGCTGGGTTTCGTGGCGCCGCTGGCGCTGGCGGTCATCTTCGCGATGCTGTTCCTGATGTTCGGCGACCTGCGCTACGCGATCGCCGTGTTCGTGAACGTGCCATTGGCGCTTGTCGGCGGCGTCGTCGCGTTGCGGTTACGCGGCCTGCCGTTCTCGATCCCGGCGGCGGTCGGCTTCATCGCGGTCGCGGGCGTCGCCGTGCTGAACGGCGTCGTCATGGCCGGCGATCTCGTTCGGCGCCTCGGGCTGACGGCGGGGACGCTGCCGCAACAGATTCGGCGGAGCGCGGGTACGGTGCTGCGCCCGGTGCTGACCACGGCGGCCGTCGCGGCGTTCGGATTCATTCCGATGGCGATCTCGACGCACGCGGGCGCCGAGGTTCAGCGCCCGCTGGCGACCGTCGTCATCGGCGGCATCGTCTCGTCGACGCTGCTCGGCCTCGCGGTGCTGCCCGTGATGCTGCGCTTGCTGCTGCCGGCACGGCCGGCCGATGAGTCGGTGGCGGACGGCGAGGGTTAGCTGATCACTGGCACTGCGATAGCGGTAGAGTTCCGAGGCTCTGGATCAGCGTCTGGTAGTTCGAGGGCGGGTTGCTCGAGATGTTGACGCCGATGACGCCGTTCGCGATGTGGTTGTTCAGCACCGCGGCGGTCTGGTTCGACCAGCTGTCGCTCATTGCTGACGCCCCGTAGCTGGTGTCGACGGCAATCGTCTTGCCCGTCAGCGTGTGCACGTACGGATACGTTGCGGTCTTGGCGTTGTAGTAGCTCGCGTTGCCCGCCGTCTCGATGTAGTTGCCGTTGTTGCCGACGCCGGTGGTCCAGACCAGGTCATAGTCGGCGCGCTTCATCTCGCACCAGAAGCTGTTGGTCTCGTCGTCGGCGTTCCAGGTCGTGTGGTTGATGGCGACGACGGCGTTCGGCATGTTGCTCTTGATCGCGCACGTGATGTCCGCGGCCAGTTGGCCCAGCTCGGCCATCGTCAGCGGGCTACCCTGCGAAGACTCCGTGTACTGGATGAAGTCGCCCTCCAGGAACCAGACCAGCGGCTTCGTCTTCCAGACCGCGTACGTGTCGCGCGCGTACTTCGAATACATGTCGAGGATCTTCGACCGGTTCGCCTTGATCAGCGCGGCGCCGCCCGTCGCCAGGTTGGCGCCGTTCGGGTTGGTGTTCTGGTCGGGCAGGCCGTTCATGTGGCCGTAGTAGCCGATCATGTACGCATAGTAGACCGGGATCAGGTTCGAGCCGGACACGCGGCTGGACAGCCAGTTGCAGCCGCTGCAGGTCGTGTACGTGCCGTCGGAGCGGACGCCCGGCTCGATCCAGTACGCCACCATCTGCAGGTAGTTGTACGAGCTGAGCGATCCCGTGCCGCTCGGGTTCTGGCGTCCCCACGCGAAGCTGCAGCCGAACGGGTGCGGGTTCAGCGCCTGCGCGCCGCTGCAGCGCGCGCCGGCCGGGACCGAGCAGGCTGTCGG
>DATMZL010001338.1:0-3368 GCA_035607075.1 Polyangia bacterium | reverse complement strand
CGCCCTCGCGCGCCGCGTTCGCGAGCTCGTCGCGCGCCGCCGCGGGATCGCGCGCGCGCACGACGCCCGCCAGCTCGACGCGCAGGCGCGCCCGCGCGCGCGCATCGGTCGCCGCAGCGATCGATTTGCGCAGCGTCTCTTCGGTCAACCCTGCACCTGCATTCAGAACCAGACGCGCAGGTGCGCCGTGAAGCCGATCAGGCCGATGCCGAAACCCGGCAAGAAACCGATGGCGGGCCGATATTCGACCGTCAGGTCGAGCGGAATCTTCGTGAAGTTGAACTCCAGCCCCGCGATGCCCGCCACCGCCACACCCGGCGTGCCGCCGCCGGTCGCGACGCCCACGCCGCCGCCCAGACCGAAGCTCCAATCGAGATTGAAGAATTGCGTGCGCGCCAGCGACGGCATCTCGAACAAGTAGTCGACGCTCAGCGCGATGCCGTCGAGGTGCGTGTACTGGCGCGGGCCCGGGCCGTTGTTCCCGTCGCCGTGGCCCCAGAAGCCGAGGACGATCTGGAACGCGCCCGGCGGCACCATCCACTTCGCCGAAACACCCGTCGCGCCCGTACCCGATCCGATGCCCAAGCCGAATCCCTCGCGCGGTTGTGTCCACGCCTTCGCCCGCGCGGGCGCCAGGGCCGAGGCAATCAAAACAGCGACGATAAGCGCGGTTTTCCGCATTTGCGCCCATCGTACACCGAGTTACTCTCCGTCGATGGACGAGAGCAAACAGGTCTTCATCGGCACCGACTGCGGCGCCACCATGTCGAAGGTCGGCGGCATATGGGCCGACGGCACGACGATCTCGACGAAGTTGTTGCAGCGGCCCACCAACGCGCCCAAGGGACGCGAAGCGGTGGTCGCGGGCTGGATCGAAGCGACCAGCGAATACCTGGCGGAGAACCATCTCAGCTGGGCGCAGGTCAGCAGCGTCGGCCTCGCGATCCCTGGGCCGTATCTGCGCTACGGCGTTCTTGGTCACTCCGCGAACATGCCCGCCAGCTTCGACGGCTGGGATTTCTACACCGACTACAGCCAGGCCCTCGCGAAGAAGGCCGGCCGCGCGGTGCCGCTTGTCGTCGGCAACGATGGCGCGTTCGGCGGCGTCGGCGAGGCGCAGCGCGTGCGCGGTACGGGATCGGGCGGCGTGCTGATGCTCGCGCCCGGTTCGGGCCTCGGCACGGCGTACATCGATGCGAACGGGCTGCCGCTGCAGGGCGACACGCTGGCGGGCATGGAGACGGCGCACATGCCGGCCGCTCTGCACCTGCTGGGTGCGAAACCCTACAAGTGCGGCTGCGGCCGAACCTGGGGATGCGCCGAGCTCTACACGACGCTGGCCGGCCTGCCTTACCTGCTCGACGAGCGGTTGCCGGCGTACCCCGATCATCCGCTGGCGAAGTCGACGCAGACGCCGAAGGAGAAGGCGCTGGCGTTGCGGGGCCTGGCGCAGAAGGGCGACGCGCTGGCCGTCGAGCTGTTCGACTTCCAGGCGCGCGCGATGGGCCTGCACATCGCCAACCTCGTGCTCGCGCTGGATCCGGAGTTCGTCGTCATCGGCGGCGGCCTGATGGATCCCGAGAACACGACCGACGCGTTCCGCGCGCGCTACCTGGATCTGGTGCGCGAGACGGCGAAGCCGTACCTGTGGCCGGTGCAGCGCGAGCGGTTGACGGTCGTTCCGTCGACGCTGGGCGAGCTGTCGCAGGCGATCGGCGCGGCGCTTGTCGCGCTCTATCGCAGCCGGCGCTGACGGTCGAAAGGTTCCAGCCGTGGCTGCGAAGGACAACGCCGAGACGCTGACCGTCGCCGGGCGGGAGGTGCGCGTCACCAACCCGGACAAGCCGTACTTCTCGGCGGGCGTGAAGCTGAGCAAGCTGGACATCGTCCGCTACTACCTGTCCGTCGCGGACGGCGCGGTGGCCGGCATCCGCGATCGGCCCGTCGTGCTGAAACGCTTCGTCGACGGCGCCGAGAAGCAGCCGTTCTATCAGAAGCGCGCGCCCGACAACCGGCCCGACTGGTTGCGAACGGTGATCCTGTCGTTCCCGTCGGGGCGGACCGCCGAGGAGATCGTCGTCGACGACGCCGCGGGCCTGGCGTGGATCGTCAACCTCGGCTGCATCGAGCTGCACCCGCACGCCGTGCGCGCCGGCGACATCGACCACCCCGACGAGCTGCGCGTCGATCTCGATCCTGGACCGGGCGTCGAATGGGCGGACGTGCGTCGTGTCGCGCTCGAGGTGAACGCGCTTCTCGGCGAGCTGGGTCTCCGCGGCTGGCCCAAGACCAGCGGCTCGCGCGGCATGCACGTCAACGTCCGCATCGAGCCGCGCTGGACCTTCACCGACGTGCGGCGCGCGGCGCTGGCGCTGTCGCGCGAGGTCGAACGACGCGCGCCGACGATCGCAACGTCGAAGTGGTGGAAGGAAGAGCGTCACGGCGTCTTCCTCGACTACAACCAGAACGCGAAAGACCGGACGACGTGCTCGGCGTACTCGGTGCGACCGCTGCCGGATGCGCGCGTGTCGGCGCCGCTGACCTGGGACGAGGTCGCCGACTGCGACCCGGCGGCCTTCACGGTGCAGACGATGCCGGCCCGCTTCGCCGCGATCGGCGATCCGAACGCAGGCATGGACGGCGCCGTCGGGTCGCTCGACCGCCTGATGGAGCTCGCGGCGCGCGACGACGCGTCGGGGCTGCCCGATGCGCCCTGGCCGCCGCACTACCAGAAGATGGACGGCGAGGCGCCGCGCGTCTCGCCCTCGCGCGCGAAGAAGCCGGGCGCTGGAACGGGCAAGCGCGCGCCGCGCGTGAAGATGCCGCTGCTGACGGTGGCGAACTCGCCCGACAAGGACGCGGCGCTGGCGGGGCTGGAACGCTGGAAGCAGCGCCACCCGGACGCCGCCGGACACCTGGCGATCGACGACGTTCTTGTCGACGGCATGCGCGGCCGGTCGTCGACCTGGACCCGCATCCGCGTCAACCTGCGCAACGTGCCCGAGGCGATCCGCCCCGCGCAAGAGACGCCCGACCCCGACGACGACCCGACGCCCGAGTGGCGCGAAGCCACGCGTAAAGCCAAGCAAGAGTAGCGGGCGCGATCCAGGGCGGCTGGCCCTCACCCCGACCCTCTCCCGCTTCGCGGGCGAGGGTGACTTCACGGCGTGCCTCGCCGCGAATCCGGTCCCCTCGCCCAGAAGGATCCGGTCCCCTCGGCCCCGCGCAGCGGGGAGAGCGTCTGTCTTGCGAGTCAAGCGATCTCCCGAGTCCAAGGGGTACGGTCGCGGACAATGGCGTTGAGGATGGTGAGGAGCTTTCGCATGCAAGCGACAAGGGCGACCTTGGGTAGCTTGCCGGCGGCAATC
>DATMZL010000617.1:0-12172 GCA_035607075.1 Polyangia bacterium | reverse complement strand
CTGCATCCCGGCGGCCGCGGCCTTCGTGGTCAGCTCCGACGACTGCCGGTTTCCGGCCTCGGCGTTCACGTTCTGCGGGGCCTTCAGCTCGTCCGCGCGCGCCGTCTGCGCGGACATCAACGCCAATCCCACCGCCAATGCCCGACCCCACCAACGACCACCCATGACGAACCTCCACCGGGAAGCTAATCATCAGGGGTCCGCTACGGCAGTCAGCAGCGGGCCGCTAACCACGACAGCTCCCGTCTCGATGCCGCGAAGGTTCGTGACGGCCGGCCGCACGCGGTGCGCCAGCTTCGCCGCGGGCTCGCCGTCGAGCAGGCCCAGCTCGGCGAGCACCGCCAGGGCGATCGGCGGCATCGCGCGCTCGCCGCCGTCGACGACCTTGATCGCGATCCCCAGCGGCGGGTCGGCGAACCCGATCGCGAGCAGCGCCTCGGCGCCGCCCTTGGACACGACACGTCCGTCGAACGCGCGCGTGAGCTCGTAGTCGATGCGCGTCGTGCTCGACACCAGGTGCGGATGCGCCTGCATCGCCGCGCGCACGCGCGCCAGCGCCGCGTCCAGCGGCGGTCCGCCCGGGCTGCGCGTGGCCAGGTTCTTGAACCCGCGTGCGAGCGCAGACAGCGGCAGCGCAAAGTTGGGCGCGCTGCAACCGTCGGTGCCGGTGCGCAGGTCCGCCTCATCGACCTCGCACGCATCGGCGACGGCGCGCTTCACCGCGCGTTGCACGGCCGAATCCGGATCGAGGTAGCGCTCGGGCGCCACGCCGAGGACGCGCGCGAGCGCGAGGAAGCCGGCGTGCTTCCCGGAGCAGTTGTGGCGCAGCGGATCGCGATCCTCGCCCGCGCACGGGTGACGGCCCGCCAGGCGCATGCCGATCGGCCAGTGCGCGCCGCACAGCAGCTGGTCGGCGCCGGCGCCGGCCTTCCGGAGCACGCGTTCGGCGATCGCGCGCTGCTCGTCGCCGCCATCGTGCGACGCCGCGGCGAGCGCCAGCTCCTGATCGTCGATGGCCAGCGCGTCGCGCGCCGCCGTCAAGCAGAGCGGCAGCGCCTGCAGGGGCTTGATCGCCGAGCGCGTGAACGTGATCAGGTCGGCGTCGCCGAGCGCGTGCGTGACGCGGCCGGCGCCGTCGACGACCGCGGCGGCCGCCGCGTGCCAGGCGTCGATGCCCTCGCCGCGCGTGACGACGGCGGCGGCGCGAAACGGGGAAGCGAGTTTCATCGAAACGTTTCTTAGCGTCCCCGCCCGACGGCGACAACCCGGGCCGGCATGTAGGTGTCCGCACGCCGCCCACCGTGTCGATTTCGTGGGCCGCGAACCTCGCAGAGGGGCTGCGGACACTCCTTCGGCCATGACGGGTGTACGTCCCTTTCGGCGCTCCTGGCTCTGGCTCGGCCTGGCGCTGCCCCTGACGGTGATCTCCTGCGCGACCGACGTCGGCGGCGGCTCGCCGGGGACGGGCGGCGGGCAGGCGGCGGGCACGTCAGGCGGCGCTGGAACGAGCGGCGGCGCCGGGACGAGTGGGGCGGCGGGAACGACCGGCGCGGCCGGGACCACGGGTGCGGCCGGCTCGGTCAGCACGGCCGGCACGATGGGCAGCGCCGGCACGATGGGCAGCGCCGGGACGATGGGCAGCGCCGGCACGACGGGCGCCGCCGGACGCGGCGGCACGACGGGCAGCGCCGGCACGACGGGCGCCGCCGGACGCGGCGGCACGACCGGCAGCGCTGGACGCGGCGGCACGACGGGCACCGCCGGTACGACGGGCACCGCGGGCTCGGGCGGCAGCGGCGATCCGCTGGTGGGCCGCAAGGCGCTGCTTGTCGTAGACAGCACGACCAGCCTCGATGACGGCGAGATGATCCTGAAGCAGACGCTCGAGAACCGCGACATGGTCGTCACGCTGTCGCCGGCGACCGGGCCGGCGACGCTGGCCAACGGCCAGAACATCGTCATCGTGTCGTCGGGCGTCGGCTCGGGCGACTTCGTTCCCGTGTTCAAGGACGTTGCGGTGCCGATGCTGGTGTTCGGCAACTCGGCCGACTCGAACCTCGGCTGGCTCGCGACCTCGTCGGGCAAAGGTTCGGTCAGCAGCACGACGCTGGTGTCACTTGTCGACACGACGACGCCGCTGGTCTCCGATCTGATGACCGGCGTCGGCTTCAAGATGATCCTCGACAGCCGCAGCACGTCGCTCTACTGGGGCACGCCGACCGCGGCGGCGATCCGCGCGGTGTCGATCATGGGTCAGCAGACCCAGCTGGTTTCGTTTGGCTACGAGAAGGGCGCGGCGTTGATGACGGGGACCGCGGCCGCCCGCCGCGTCGGCTTCGGCGTGAAGATCGATTCGATCCAGGACCTGACCATCGAAGGTTTCAAGTTGCTGATGGCCGCCATCGAGTGGCTCGTCGCCTCTCACTAGTTTGCTTCCGCGCGCACCGCAAAGGAGACGCTTCATGTCGGACAAGAAGATTTCAGCCCTGATCGCCGTCGGCGCCGTGCTGGCGCTGGCGATGGGCTGTTCGGCCGGCGTCAAGCCGTCGCCCAGCACGGGCACCGGCGGCATGCAAGGAACCGACGCGGGCGTCGATCGCCCGATCACCGTGGGCACCGGCGGGACGACCGGGCTCGGTGGCCTCAACATCGGCGGCACGACGGGCACGGGCGGCGGCACCGGCGGCGCGTGCGTGGCGACGTACACCTGCGATCCCGTGGGCGGTCGCTACTGCAACACGATCGGCAACGGCTGCAAGGGCCAATCGATCGCGTGCGGCGCGTGCCCCGGCGACGCGACCTGCAGCGGCGGCGCGACCGCGCCCGGCATCTGCATCGGCGGGCCGAGCTGCCCAGCGATCACCTGCACCTCCGCCGGCAGCAGCGCGAAGTACTGCGGCATCGTCGGCGACGGTTGCGGGCGCGCGCTGGACTGCGGGATGTGCGCCAGCACCGAGGTCTGCAGCGGAGGTCTGTGCGTGCCGGCGAACTGTACGCCGCTGACCTGCGCTATCGCGGGCGGCGGCCAGTACTGCGGCAAGATCGGCGACGGCTGCGGCGGCACGCTCGACTGCCAGGGTTGCAGCGCGCCCCAGATGTGCAGCGCCTATGTCACAGGCGTGTGCGGGACGCCGCTGTCGAGCTGCACGAATCGCCTCAACTGCAAGCCGATGGGCGGGCAGTACTGCGGCGTCGTCGGCGACAACTGCGGCAGCACGATCGATTGCGGTGCCTGCGACAACGGGATGGCGTGCCGACCGGACCACGTCTGTCCGTCGTCCGGGCCCGGGCCGTGCTCGAACTTGCAGTGCCAGCTGGACAAGCCGGGCGAGTGCACCGGGGCGGGAACGACGATCAGCGGCCAGGTGTTCGATCCGGCCGGGAAGGTCCCGCTCTACAACGTGCTGCTCTACGTGCCGAACACGGCGCTCGGTCCGATCCCGACGGGCGCGTCGTGCGATCGGTGCGACTCGCCGATCTCGGGCACGCCGGTGGCGGCGGCGCTGAGCGGAGCCGACGGCAAGTTCAAGATCATGAACGCGCCGTCGGGAACGATGATCCCGCTGGTCATCCAGATCGGGAAGTGGCGGCGGAAGATCATCCTGCCCACGGTCACGAAGTGCCAGGACAACGTGTTCAGCGATCCGAACACGGTTCGCCTGCCGCGCAGCATGAGCGATCGCGCGACGGGAGACGCCGTCGGCGACGTACACATCCCGCAGATTGCGCTGTCGACCGGGCACTCGGACGCATACGACTGCCTGCTGCGCAAGATCGGCATCGCCGACAGCGAGTTCACGCCCGACAGCGGCAGCGGCCGCGTTCACATGTACGTGGGCGGCGCGGGCAAATCGGGCGACCAGGGCTCGGCGATGCTGGCGTCGGGCGCCAAGTTTGCCGATTCGTACGGAACGCTGTTCCCCAACTACGGCAAGATGACCGGCTACGACATGATCATCCTCCAGTGCGAAGGGGAGCAGCTGACGACTGAGAAGATGCCGTTCCTCGGCAACATGAAGAAGTACGCCGATCACGGCGGGCGCGTCTTCGCTGACCACCTGCACTCGGCGTGGATTCGCACCGGGCTTCCGCCCTGGCCCGCGACGGCGAACTGGATCGGCGTCGGTGACGATCTACCGTCGCCGGTTGCCGCCAACGTCGATGCTTCGTTCCCGAAGGGGATGGCCCTGTCGCAGTGGCTGGTGAACACGGGCGCCTCGACGGCGGCCGGGCAGATTTCGTTGAAAGCAGGGCAGCACTCCGTCGCCGAAGTGAACGCCCCGGCGGCGCGCCGCTGGATCTGGGTGCCGCAGAACCCGAACGACAGCATGAAGCGCCAGTCGACCCAGTACCTGACGTTCAACACGCCAGTGGAATCGTCGGCGGCGAATCAGTGCGGCCGCGTGGTGTTCACCGACATCCACGTCGCAAACGTCGTTACCGACAGCGGCGGCAAGGTCATCCAGGAGATGAGCGATCTCTCGCATCCGGAGATCGCGTTCCCGAACGGCTGCAAGGCGTCGTTCGACATGACGCCGCAGGAGAAGGCGCTGGAGTTCATGTTCTTCGACCTGTCATCGTGCGTACAGATCGAAACCGGGACGCCCGAGCTGCCGCCGATTCCGACGCCCGGCTCGGCGCCGAATCCGCCGCCCGTTCCGACGAACGCGCCGCCCGCACCGCCGCCGCCGCCACCACCGCCGCCGCCGATCGATCCCGACCATACGTGACGTCGGGGAAAGCGCGCGGCTGAGCGCCGCAGCCGCGTCGCGGCGTGGTACCCTGCGGCTTTCAAGATGATCGAATTCGGCGGTGGCTCAGCCTTCACGACCGCGCGTCTGCAGAAGAAGTTGACCCTGGTCCGGCGCGCGAATCCCGGCATCCGCGCGCTGAACGCGTCCTTCGATCACTTCGTCGACGTCGACGGAAAGCTGACGCCGGACGAGATCAACGTCCTCGAACGGCTGCTGCACTACGGGCCGCGGCCGACTTCGGACAGTGCCGGACGCGCGACGGTCGCGTTCGGGCGGCGGATGCTGGTGGTTCCGCGGCTGGGCACGGTGTCGCCGTGGTCGTCCAAGGCGACCGACATCGCGCACAGCTGCGGGCTGGCGAAGGTCAAGCGCATCGAGCGCGGCATCATCTACGTGATCGTCGGCGAGGTTCACGACGAGGCGGCGTTGCGGCGCGTGATCCACGACCGCATGACCGAATCCGTCCTTGAGCGCACCAGCGACGCCGCGAAGTTGTTCGAGCACGCGCCGCCGCGGCCGCTGGCGCGCGTCGGACTGGCGGCGGGCGGGCGCGCGGTCCTCGAACGCGCGAACGAGACGCTGGGCCTGGCGCTGTCGCCCGACGAGATCAGCTATCTGGTCGACGCGTATCGCGGGCTCGGGCGCGATCCCACCGACGTCGAGCTGATGATGTTCGCGCAGGCGAACAGCGAGCACTGCCGGCACAAGATCTTCAACGCGCAGTTCATCGTCGAGGGTACGCCGCAGCCGCAGTCGCTGTTCCAGATGATCCGGCGCAGCACCGAGGCCAGTCCGGGCGGCGTGCTGTCCGCTTACAGCGACAACGCCGCCGTCATCGAGGGTCACGTCGGCGGCCGCTTCTTCCCCGATCCGGCGACGGGCGTTTACAGCGCGCACAGCGAGCCGATGCACATCGTGATGAAGGTCGAGACGCACAACCACCCGACGGCGATATCGCCGTTTCCGGGCGCGGCGACCGGATCGGGCGGCGAGATCCGCGACGAAGGCGCGACGGGGCGGGGCGCGCGCCCGAAGGCGGGGCTGACCGGTTTCTCGGTGTCGAACCTGCGTCTGCCGGGCGCGGCGCGCGCCTGGGAGAAGGACCACGGCAAGCCCGACCGGATCGCGAGCGCGCTGGAGATCATGATCGAGGCGCCGCTGGGCGGCGCCGCGTTCAACAACGAGTTCGGGCGGCCGAACCTGGCGGGCTACTTCCGCACGTTCGAGATGGAGGCCGTCGTCGGCGGCGAGCGCCGCGTCTTCGGCTACCACAAACCGATCATGGTGGCGGGCGGCCTCGGCCATGTCCGCCCCGCGCACGTGCAGAAGACGGACATCCCGGCGGGCGCGCCGATCATCGTGCTGGGCGGACCGGCGATGTTGATTGGCCTCGGCGGCGGCGCGGCGTCGTCGGTGTCGGCGGGATCGTCGCAGGAGGATCTGGATTTCGCGTCGGTGCAACGTGACAACGCCGAGATGCAGCGGCGCTGCCAGGAGGTGATCGATCGCTGCGTCGCGCTGGGCGACGGCAATCCGATCCTGTCGATCCACGACGTCGGCGCAGGCGGGATCTCGAACGCGCTGCCCGAGCTGGTCCACGGCAGCGAGCGCGGCGCGCGCGTCGGGCTGCGCGACCTACCCAGCGACGAGCCGGCGCTGTCGCCGCTGGAGCTGTGGTGCAACGAAGCGCAGGAGCGCTACGTGCTGGCGATCGAGCCCGATCGCCTGGAGGCGTTCCGGGGGCTGGCGGCGCGCGAGCGCTGTCCGTACGCGGTCGTCGGCCGCGCCACCGACGACGGCACGCTGCTTGTCGAGGACAACCTGCTCGGCGACACGCCGATCGATCTGCCGATCGCGGTCCTGCTGGGGAAGCCGCCGCGCATGACGCGCGAGGCGGCGCCCGTTGCGCCGGCGGGCGTGCCATTCGCGACGGAAGCGATCCACCTCGCCGAGGCAGTGCGCCGCGTGCTCCGGCTACCGGCGGTCGCGGACAAGACGTTCCTCATCACGATCGGCGACCGCACCGTCGGCGGCCTGGTCGCGCGCGATCAGATGGTGGGGCCGTGGCAGGTGCCGGTCGCCGACGCCGCGGTGACCACGACGAGCTTCGACGTGACGACGGGCGAGGCGATGGCGATGGGCGAGCGCGCGCCGGTCGCGCTGCTCGACGCGGCGGCGTCGGCGCGGCTGGCGATCGCGGAGGCGATCACCAACATCGCCAGCGCGCCGATCGCGAAGCTGGGCGACATCAAGCTGTCGGCGAACTGGATGGCGGCCGCGGGGCGCCCCGGCGAGGACGCGCGCCTGTTCGAGGCGGTGCGCGCGGCGGGCGTCGAGCTGGCGCCGGCGCTGGGGATCGCGATCCCGGTCGGCAAGGATTCGCTGTCGATGCACACGACCTGGACGGACCGGGGCGAGAGCCGCAGCGTCACCGCGCCGCTGTCGCTGGTTGTCACGGCGGTCGCGCCGGTCAGCGACGTGCGCGCGGCGCTGACACCCGAGTTGTGGGCCGACGGTGACGAAAGCGCCGGCGAGCTGCTGCTCATCGACCTCGGACGCGGCAAGAATCGCCTCGGCGGCTCGGCGTTGGCGCAGGTCTACGGTCAGCTGGGCGCGGCGCCGCCCGACCTGGACGATCCCGCGCTGCTGAAGGGGCTGTTCGCGGCGATCCAGGACCTGGCGGCGGCGAAGGTGATCGCCGCGTATCACGATCGCAGCGACGGCGGCCTGTTCGTGACGCTGGCCGAGATGGCGTTCGCAGGCGGCGTCGGGCTGGACATCGAGATCGGCGGTCTGGGCGACGATCCGCTCGCTGGCCTGTTCGCCGAGGAGCTGGGCGCGGTCATCGCCGTGCGCCCGGGCGACGTGGCGCGCGCGAAGTCGGTGTTCGAGACGCATGGTCTCGGCGACGCCGTGCGCGCGATCGGGCACGTGCAGCGCGGCGATCGCATCATCCTGCGGCGCGACGGCCGCACCGTGTTCGAGGAGCGGCGGAGCATCCTGCGCGGCATCTGGTCGGAGACCACGCACGCGATCCAGGCGATGCGCGACGACGCGACCTGCGCCGACGAGGAGCAGGCGGCGCGCGTCGACAGCGAGGATCCCGGGCTGTCGGCCGTGGCGACCTTCGACATCGACGCTGACGTGACGGAGCCCGTGCGCGCGCGCGGCGGCGCCCGCCCGCGCGTCGCGATCCTGCGCGAGCAGGGGGTCAACGGCCAGATCGAGATGGCGGCGGCGTTCGATCGCGCCGGGTTCGAGGCGGTCGACGTGCACATGACCGATGTGCTGGGCGGGCGCACCGACCTCGCGAGCTTCCGCGGCCTCGCCGCGTGCGGCGGCTTCTCGTACGGCGACGTGCTGGGCGCCGGCGAGGGCTGGGCGAAGTCCATCCTGTTCAACCCGCGCGCGCGCGACATGTTCGCGGCGTTCTTCGAACGTCCGGACACGTTCACGCTTGGGGTGTGCAACGGCTGTCAGATGGTCTCGGCCCTGAAGGACATCATCCCGGGCGCCAAATCGTGGCCGCGGTTCGTGCGCAACCGCAGCGAGGGATTCGAGGCGCGGCTCGCGCTGATCAAGGTGGCGGCGAGCCCGTCGGTTTTGCTGCGCGGGATGGCGGGCTCGCGGCTGCCGATTGCCGTCGCGCACGGCGAGGGACGCGCGGAGTGGCGCAGCGACGACGGACGCGGCGTCCTCGAGGAAGCGGGTCTGGTCGCCGCGACGTTCGTCGATCACCGCGGCCGCGCGACCGAACTCTATCCCGACAACCCCAACGGATCACCGGGCGGCATCACCGCGGTGACGACGCCCGATGGTCGCGTCACGATCTTCATGCCGCACCCCGAGCGCGTGTTCCGCGCCGTGCAGTTCTCCTGGCACCCGCGCGCCTGGAAGGAAGACAGCCCGTGGATGCGGCTGTTCCGGAACGCGCGCGTCTGGGTCGGCTAACCGGTTAGTCGCTCCGCGCCGCGCTTAAGGCGCCTTCGGTTGCCGATCCGATGAATTCTCGACGGCGATGTGGGTGCACTTGCTGTTGTTGGTCGCATCGCGGTTCAGGTTCACGAACGAATCGCCCTTTATCGACAGCGCGACATTGATGATGTTCGCGTCGGTCGAGCTGCAATCGAACTGCACCCCGGCGCTGTTCTGGACGGAGCAACTGACAGATATCGTGTGGGTGGTGACGCCCGCGTCGGCGGTGACCTTGCACCCGAAGTACTCCTTCGTGTTGGCCGAGTTTCGGACCGCGCCCAGATCAGCCATGGCGCGAAGGCCGTTGCCGTAGATGTTCACGGTCTGGCTCGCCTTCGAGCCAGCGTCAGCCTTTCCATAAAGAAGAAGAACGCCAGCAACTCCAACGATCGCCCAGAAACTGATGGTCCTCTTGTTCATGCGGTCCCTCCCGCAGCGCTCTTATCACCGTTTGCGATGCGCGGAAATCTTCGACACGTTTACGTGCGCGGGTGCGTCTACGCGCGCGCGACTGGCGCGACTACTTCGCGGCTGTCGGGGGCGTCGTCGGTGCCGCTGGGCCGCAGGCTTGCTGATCGGCAGGGAACCAGAGCGTCGTCGCCTCGTTGCAGGCCTTCGTCTTGCGCTCGGTCACCCGCTTGCCCCACTTCGACGGCGCCGACAATTTGACCGGCTTGCAATCGCGCCCGGGATCGCACGAATAGGCGCCCCAGCCGTCGTTCTCGCCGATGCCGAGCGCGATCACCGTCATCGGTCCCAGCGAAACCATCGGGATCGCCAGGACGAACGACTTGCCCAGCCCAGGGAAGTTCCTTTCGAGCGCGCTGGTCGCGCACTTGCGCGTGTCTTCAGCGGTGACGCTCTTCGCGGTGATCCCCTGACCGCCGCGATCGACGCACGGGGTGGCCCCGTGCAGCGGCCAGCTCTCGAGTCCGAGCGCCTTGTTGACCGCGATGATCGACTCGGTCATCTCCTTCGCGACGGCGGGGGCCAGCTTGCCCGACGCCTTGCCCGACTCGGGTGCCGGCTTGGCCGCGCCTTCCGCCATGAACGCCGCCACGAGCAATAGCAAAGGTGCTTGCATGGCCCGAAGTCTACTGCGTTCCCCAGTTGCGCAACACTTCGTCGGTTCTGGGTAGGACGCCGCCGCACACGAGAATTCGTTACCGTTCTTGCATTAAATGATGACCTGCCCATGATTTGGGTCGCTACTGTGTCTATCGGACGGGTGCGCGATCTGCGCCCGCTGGCCTATTTTCCCCAGTAATTTCGGCCGACCCGAGGAGGTATCCCCCATGTCGAAGTCCCCGAAGACCTCCAGCGTCTGCGGCGGCGCGCTCGCCGTGCTGCTCGCGGGATTCGTGACCGCGACCGGCGCATGCAACGGCAACATCAGCCCGAACAAAACCGGCAACGCGACGGGCACCGGCGGCCTGGGCGGCAGCAACGTCAAACCCGGCGACGTCACCGTCCCGCCGACGCCGATCTCCCAGGACCTCGCTTACGTCGCCGTCCGCAAGGTGAAGAACCTGCTGATCGGGATGCCGCCCACCGACGAGGACGTCGCGCTGGTGACGAATTCGGGCGCCGCAGGGCTGCAGATGCTGGTGTCGACCTGGCAGACCAGCGACACGACCAAGCTCCTGTTCAGGGACAAGATGGTCGGCTTCTTCCGCAACGCTTTCCAGCAGACGGGATTCACGCCGACGGAGGACTTCAAGATCCAGCTGCTGCAGAACGGCGGCTTCGATTTCGGTCCGTTCGGGACCAGCGCGGTCGGCGACGATGCATTTCCGCGCCTGGTCCAGAACCTCCAGGACAGCTTCGCGTTGACGGCATGGCAACTGTTCCAGGAGGGCCACCCGTTCACCGAGGTGCTGACCACGAACAAGTTCGTGATGACGACGGCGCTGAAGAGCCTCTACATCCAGATCGAGATGCCTGCGGACGCGCCGTTCGGCAACCAGAACGCGAAGCCGGCATGGACGGTCGACTACAGCGGCACCGCGATCCCGCTGGAGTCGGCCCTGCAGAACATGGTGTTCAGCGACGAGGCGCCCGCCGCGGGCCGGACCAACATCGGCGGCGGGTCGTTCCCGACCTGCGCCGGCGGGACGGGCGCGGCGACAGGGACGTTCAACGGCACGTCGCTGCTGTTCCAGCGCCTGCTGGGATTCACGCCCCGCTATCCGTTCACCGGCAACGGCGTGATGTGCTACGAGCACGCCTCGAAGCCGTACTTCATCGCGACGGATCTCACCGACTGGAACTGGGTGACAATCAACCACGTCGCGACGCCGAGCGATCGGACCAACCCGCCGATCAAGCCGTATGACCTGCCGATGCTGCGTGCCGCGACGTCGCTGGACCTGGCGATGCCGCGCATCGGCTTCTACACGACGCCGGCGTTCCTCGCGCTGTGGAACACGAACGACAGCAATCAGCACCGCGTGACCGCGAACCAGACGTTGCTGGCGGCGCTCGGGCAGTCGTTCACCAGCGACTCGGTCATCATGCCGCTCAGCCAGGACGGCCTCGACTACACGCACGCGGTCGCCGGTTCGGAGTGCGTCGGCTGCCACAAGAGCCTGGATCCGATGCGCCAGTTCTGGGGCACCCAGCTGGACTTCAACGATCGAAACGACTTCCCGGCCGGCAACCGATTCACGGGCGCGGCGGCGAACCCGCGACCGGCTCAGACCGGCGGCGGCTTCGCGTTCGGCGACGTCAACGACAAGGGCTCCGACATCACAGCGGTCGGCACGTTCGTCGCCCAGGTCACCGACGGTGCCGGCCTGCACCGGTTCGCGATCACGATGGCGCAGGACCTCTGCTACTGGGCGAACTCGGCGCCGTGCAGTGAGAGCGACACGGAGTTCCGTCGCGTCGTCGGCGCGTTCGAGAACAGCAGCCCGATGCCCTACAACTTCGCGGCGCTCATCAAGGAGTTCTTCGCGTCGCCGCTGGTCACCGGCGTGGTCGCGACGGGCACCTTCTCGACGGCCGGCGCGGTGCCGATCAGCATCTCGCGACGCGACCATTTCTGCGCCGCGCTGTCGAACCGCCTCGGCAAGCCGGACCTGTGCGCGCAGGCCGTGCCGCGTCCCAGCCAGACGCAGGCGACGACCGCGACGATCGCGCAGAGCGTGGCGACCGATGCGTTCAGCCGCGGGTCGCAGGTCCCGGTCACGCCCTCCGATCCGACACTGTTCTATCGTTCCGCGAGCGAGCTCCTCTGCTCGAACATCGCGGCGCAGGTCGTCGATCCGACCTCGGGCACCGGCGTCTACTCGATGAGCGACGTGACCGGCGCGAAGACTGGATCGGGTCCGAACGCAATTAACGAAGGATTCCAGCTCGAGCTTAAGAGGCTCGGCCGTGGGAGGCTCCAGTTTTCGCTCGGTCACGCGTCCCATGCGCAGGGAAACCATCGATCCGGTTTG
>DATMZL010001310.1:0-3075 GCA_035607075.1 Polyangia bacterium | reverse complement strand
CGTCGGCGGCTTGCGCGGCGGCGGTCGCGGGCGCGACAGATAGAATTGTGGCGAGCGAAAGACAGACGCGGACCATTCGGACGAACCTCCGGCGTACGCCACGCCGGAGCGCGGACGCCGGGCGTGACAGCTGCAACGACTTCGACGGACTACGCCGCGGGGGGAGGTCCGCGCGTCACGCGCGGCGATCGGTGGGCTGCTGACCGAGGTTGGTCGGGCGACGGTGGGCAGGGCGGCGGCTCGAGGGCGACCTCGGGCGCCGCGAAAATGTAGACGACGCCGCCTAGGATGAACGCCGATCCGTGGGCGAGAGCTCCCCGTCCGTGCGATCCGTGGTGCGCGGGATGATCGAAGCCAGGCTTTCCTTCGTCCTCATCCTCCTCGTGCTCGTCGACGTGCTCGTGCTCGGCGCCGACGAACACGATTCCCCCGTCGACGTGAACGTGGTCGTCGCGGTGGTGCAGCGTGTGCAGCCACGGCAGAACGGTCAGCGCGGCGCTGAACGCGCCAAGCACGAGACCGGTTGTGGATCGCCCGCGACGCATTCGGGTCGCAGTCTAGAGCACGTCCCAGATCCACCGCCGGTAACAATTTCGCGACGCCGAGTCGCGCGATCCTTAGACTGAACGCGCCCATGCCAGCGCACAGCGTCGATCTCCTGACCGACCTCGCGCTGATCCTTTGTGTCGCCGCTGTGACGACCATGGTTTTCCAGCGGCTGCGGCAGCCGGTCGTGCTCGGTTACCTGCTGGCGGGCGTGGTCGTGGGGCCCCACCTGCCGGTCCCGTTGTTCGTCGACGAGCCCCTGACGCACACGATGTCCGAGCTGGGCGTGGTGCTGCTGATGTTCTCGCTCGGGCTCGAATTCAGCCTCCGCAAGCTGATCAAGGTCGCGCCCACCGCCGGCATCGTCGCGGTGATCCAGTGCAGCTTGATGATCTGGCTCGGGTATCTGGTCGCCCGCCTGTTCGGCTGGACGGTGTACGAAGCCCTGTTCGCGGGCTCGGCGCTGGCGATCTCCAGCACGACGATCATCGTCAAGGCGTTCGGCGAGCAGAAGATCAAGGGCCGCCTCACCGAGATCGTGTTCGGCATCCTGATCGTCGAGGACCTAATCGCGATCTTGCTGCTGACGATCCTGACGGCGGTCGCAACCGGCGCCGGCCTGTCCGCCAGCGGAATCGCGCTCAGCGTCGGCAAGCTGGCGGCCTTCCTCGCGGAGCTGCTCATCGGCGGGATGCTGATCGTCCCCCGCCTGATGCGCGCGGTGGTTCGCCTGCGCAGCAACGAGACGACGGTCGTCGCGGCGGTGGGGCTGTCGTTCGCCGCCGCGCTGCTGGCGCGCTGGATGAACTATTCGGTCGCGCTGGGCGCGTTCCTGGCCGGCGCGCTGGTCGCGGAGTCGGGCGCCGCGAAGATCATCGAGCATCGCATCGAAGCCGTCCGCGACGTGTTCGCCGCGGTCTTCTTCGTTTCGGTCGGCATGCTGATCGATCCGCGCCTGGTCTGGCAGAACCTGCCCGCGGTCCTGGTGATGACGTTGGTCGTCGTCGTGGGCAAGCTGATCGGGGTCAGCGTCGGGACGTTCATCGCCGGCTACGGCGTGCGGACGTCGGTGCAGGCCGCGCTCAGCCTCGGTCAGATCGGCGAGTTCTCGTTCATCATCGCCGGCGTCGGGTTGTCGCTGGGCGTGATCCGCCCGTTTCTCTATCCGGTCGCGGTCGCTGTGTCGGCGCTGACGACGCTGCTGACGCCCTTTCTGATTCGCGCGTCGGGCCGCGTCGCGACATTCGTCGACGGGCGGCTGCCGCACCGCCTGCAGACCTACGCATCGCTTTACGGCGCCTGGGTGAACGGGCTGCGCGCGACGCCCGAGCACCGGACCGCGTGGATGCGCATCCGGCGTCTGGTCCTCTTGCTGATCGTCGATGTGACGGTGCTGGCCGCGATCGTCATAACCATCTCGCTGGCGCGGCACCGATTGCTCCGGCTCGCGACCGAGGTCGCCCACTTCGCCCCCGCGATCGCGCGCCTGCTGCTTGTGGGCGCGACGGTGGTGCTGATCCTCCCGTTCATCCTGGGCGCGATCCGGATCGCGCGGGCGCTGGGGCTGGCGCTCGCGACGGAGGCGCTGCCGGCGCCGCCGGGCGGCGCGCGCGATCTCGATCTGGCGGCGGCGCCGCGGCGCGCGCTGCTGGTGACACTGCAGATCGCGATCCTGCTGGTCGCCGGCGCCCCGATCGTCGCGCTGACGCAGCCGTTCATGCCGGGCGTCCCGGTCATGGCGATCTTGCTCGCCAGCGTGGCGCTGCTCGTGATTCCGCTGTGGCGCAGCGCCACCAACCTGGAAGGACATGTGCGCGCCGGCGCGCAGGTGATCCTGGAGGCGCTGGCGGCTCAGAGCGCGACGACCGCGGCGGCGGCACCGGCGCCGCCGTCTGCCCACGCGCCGTCGACGATGCTGCCCGGCCTCGGCAACGCCACCGCGGTCGCCATCGCGGCGGGATCGCCGGCGGTGGGGCGGACGCTGAAGCAGATCAACCTGCGCGGCCTGACCGGCGCGACGGTGATCGCGATCGATCGCGACGCGGCCGACGTCATCTATCCGACCGGCGAAGAGGAGCTGCGCGCGGGCGACGCGCTGATCGTGACAGGAACGACGGAGGCGGTGCAGGCGGCGCAGGATCTGGTCGCAGGGTCCCCGGCGCCGGCCCCGGTACAATAGTCCGGCGCATGCGGACGTTGGTCTTCCGATCGGCAGTCGTCGCGGGGGTGTTTCTGCTCGCGCCGGCGGCTGCCCGCGCGTACGCGCCCAGCGCCGACGTCTGCGCGCGCGACGGCACCATCCTGTACGCAGAGATACCCGATCGATCGGGACAGATGGCGTCGCCAAAGTCGCCGACGCAGGCGGGGATCGACGCGCTCGGCAGCGCGTCCGTCGCTGCGGTCAACCTGCGCGATCTGATGACAGATCAGCGGGTCTGCCCGGTCGCCGACTTTTCGGCGCTGTCGCGGGTTCAGCCGCTGGACACGATCATCGAGCTGCCGACGGAGTGTTTGCAAGCGTTCGCGCGG
>DATMZL010001440.1:0-3571 GCA_035607075.1 Polyangia bacterium | reverse complement strand
GGCGGCGCGACGGGCGGCGGCGGTGCGGTCGCCGGACGCGCGCAAGCCGTGGCGAGCAACAGGAACAGGTAGCGGCGCGACCCCTTCATCACGAGAAATACGCGGCCTCGTGCACAACGGACGTGCGCAGCGGCTATTCGGGCCGAGCTGCCGGGAGCTGCGCGATCTCGGGGACGTCACCAAGCACGGACTTCGCGAGCTGCACGAACGCAGCGCGCGCCGGATCGATGTCGCCTGCCAGCGGCTCTCGCTTGCCATTGACGTAGGCGACTGCGATCTCGTCACAGCGAAACGAGAGAAGCACGTCGACCGCGCGCGATCGCGCCCACAGGCGGAACGCGACACCAGGAGCGAAGGTACAAGCCTTCATGACCGAGCGACCGAAGGGGTACATTTGAGGCTCGTAGGAGCGTTCGTCGAGGACGAGCCGCGCGATCTGCTGGGCGAACGCACGTCCCTGGCCAGCCGCAACCTGGCGGACCGGATAGCGCCGGATCGTTTGCGGCGCCTCCGGCGGAAGCTTATTGCCGGCGGTGTCGTCGGCTTTCGCGCGTGGCCCCACGGGCTGGGGGCCCACCACGAAGATCTCGACCCGGTCGGCGGCCTCGAGGACCTGGACCGTCGTCCGCCCCAACCAGGTCGCGAACTTCTTGTCGGTCTTCGCCCAAGAATTGGCCGCCACGCATACGAGCGCGGCGAACAGCGCGAATACCGGAAGTCGGGGGCTCATTGGCGTGAGCCCACAGTAACAGCGATCGATCGCGAGCCGTTCGTCATTGCCGGTTCACGCGCTCACCCATCCCTCGCGCAGGAACAAAATTTCATTTTGCTTGCCGCGCGCTTGCTCCTGGTCTACACGATCGGTCGTTCATGCGGTTGATCGTGGCGGCGTCGTTGATCGTCGTGATGACGAGCGGATGTGGCGGCAGCCATTCCACCCCCGGCGGAGCGGGCGGCGCGGCGGGAGACGCGACGGGAACCGGCGGCGCGGCGGGAGACGCGACGGGAACCGGGACCGGCGGTGCGACGGGAGGTTCAACCGGGAGCGGAATTGGCGGCGCGGCGGGAGGCTCGACGGGGACCGGAATCGGCGGTGCTTCCGGTTCCGCCGGCACAACTGGCACCGGTGGAACGGGGGGGATGCCGGCGGGTGACCTCCCGCTGTGCGGGCCCTGCGCGCTCGACACGGACTGTGCGGCGCCCAACGTGTGCGGCCGGACAGCTCGCTCAGCGCAGCTGGCGTTTTGCACGCCGGCGGGGAAAACCACACGGTGTTGCACGGGAGACAGCGTACAGGTCTGCTTCACCGCTGACGGCACGCTGAACTTGCCGAAGCTGCAGTGCGCGTCGCCAAAGCCCGCCCCGGCCGCCAGCATCACGGATTTCAGCAACGTCGATTCGGCGACAGGGAACTTCGCTACGTCTGGCCTCACCGGGTACGTCTTCACCCTGAGCGGGCTGACCCGCGACCTTTCCGCGGGCACCCTGCACGTCGCCGGTTCAGTCGCGACCTATGCAGCGTTTGGCGTCGCGTTCGATTGCGTCGACGCGTCCAAGTACAGCGGCATCTCGTTCAAGATTTCTGGCAATCCCGGCGCCTCCGGGATGCTGTCGGTCGCCGTGGACACCGATGCCGATACGCTCCGCGAGCAAGGAGGGACGTGCGTCGCGGAGCCGGCGATGTGCCTTCCCCCCGGGAAGAACATCGCGGTCGGCGCAGGAACGACGACTGTCTCGGTGGCGTGGGCCGACCTTACGGGCGGGATGCCCCGATCGAGCGTCGACACGACGCGCATGCATGCGGTCGTCTGGGGCTTTGCGTACGCCCCGAGCTCCTACGCCGTCGATGTCACCGTCGACGATCTCGCGTTCTGGTGACGGAAGCGGCAGCCGTCAGAAGGCGCCGCTCTTGTCGTCCGGAAGATTCCCCAGCGGGTCGTCGCTTATCGGTCGCTTCTGTGGCACGCGGAAAGGGGGCTGCGTCGGAATGGCGGGGGGCTGCGTCGGAGACGCCGTCCGGCGCAGCGGCCGCGGCCGAACGGATTCGAGCTCGCGCTTCTGACGCTGCAGGTCGCCGAGGATTCGCGCCTTGTCGTTCGCGGTCTTCGCTTCGGCAACATCGCGGCGGGCTTTCTCTTCGAGGGCGCGAATCTTCGTGTCGAAGTCCAGCTGCGCCGCGCGGGCCTGCTCGATCTCCCGCTCGAGCGCCTTCTTCTCGGCCTGGTGCTGTCGCGACGCCCACGCCGCCAACCCGCCACCGACCACCACGAACAGGGCAGCCGCGGCCGCCACCCATACCGATCTCCCGAAGCGACGCCCCTGCATATGCCGCTGCCTCTGTTCCTCGAGCAGCAGCCGCTCTTTCAGCTTGAGCTCGCCCTCGACGCGCGCGCGCCGCTCGGCTTCTTCCACCCGAAGTCGGTCCTCGCGGTCGCGCGCCTCGCGCTCGCTCTCGGCGCGCGTCCGCCGATCCTCTTCCGCCCGTGCGCGGCGGATCTCTTCGTCGCGCGCCCGCTGCTCGGCTTCCGCCTTGGCCCGCCGCTCGGCCTCTGCCTGCGCTTTGCGCGCATCGGCCTCCGCCTTCACCCGTTCGTCCTCGATTCGCCGCAGCTCCTTCAACGAGAACAAGACCGAGTTCTCTGCACGGTCGGACTTCGACGACAGCATCATCTGGCTTCCATCTCCTGGTTTCGAACCGCGGAGACGCCGACGGATGACACGCCTAAAAGATGTGAGCGACGACGATTCTCCGCTGCGGCGCTCCGACGCTCGCTCCGACGCCCTCTCGAACGCCGCATTCCCATCGCTTATTCGGACGAAGAACGGGCGCTCGAGTCGCGTGCACTTACATATCGCACGCGCCGCGGTCAGGAAGGGCCGGGCTGGTTGATCAAGCCGGCGAGGACCCAGCCGCCAAGGGCGACCACGATGCACGCCACGTAGAACGCCGAACCCAGGCGCGGCCGATGCCCCTCCGTCCGGCCCAGCGTACGCACGTACTCGAGAAGTCCGACGACCAGCGATCCCGTCCCGAGCGCCGCGAGGAAAAGACCGAGGTGGCGCGGCTCTTCCGGGCGACGCAGTCGGATCCCTCCTGCCTCGGTCAGGCCGTGCAGGAACTTGAAGATGGTGAAGCCGAAACCGATCATCGACAGCGCGGTCCGAATCCACGCCATCAGGGTGCGCTCGGCGGCGAGGATCGTGCGGGTGGTGGCGAGATCGGTCGCGCTTTCGGTGGCGCCACTCGGGGGCGCGGCGCCGGGACCCGTTTTCAATGTCTCGCCTCGCCGGACGGCACGTCCAGCTCACCATTCCGCGTGGGCTCGGGCGTGAGCCTCTTCGCCTGCCAGGGCCACCGGCCTTCGAGCTCGACCTCGAGGGAGAAGCTGAGGAAGGTCCGGATGAGGACGATGTCGCCGAGGATTGCGATTTCGGTGAGTGTGGGCTGCGTGCTGATCGTGTGCAGGATGTCCACGGCGACGAAAAGCTCGAGGCCGAGAATGATCGCCCGACCCAACCGGTAACGAAACGCCTTGAAAATCCCGCTCGCCTCGCGGTCGCGCAACGTCAG
>DATMZL010001284.1:0-6931 GCA_035607075.1 Polyangia bacterium | reverse complement strand
CGCGGCGCGATCGATCTCCCACAGCGCCACATCGTGACCGTGCCGCGCGGCGATCGCGGCGAGCACGCTTCCCCACGCGCCACCGCCCAGGACGGTGACGGCCTGTTTGAGCGGCACTTACGTCCCCGCGACGCGGACCCGGTTGCGGCCGGCGTTCTTGGCCGCGAACAGCGCGCGATCGGCCGCCGCCAGCACCAGCGACGGTTCGGCGCCGTCATCCGGGAACGACGCCACGCCCAGCGAGATGGTCAGCTTGCCGCTGGGCTGCGTGCTCCCGAACTCGAAGGGAAACTCGGCGACCTGCGCGCAGATCCGCTCGGCGACCTCTTTCGCGGCCGCCTTGCCGACGTCCAGCAGGATGATCGCGAACTCCTCGCCGCCGTAGCGCGCGACGACGTCGTTCGCGCGCCGCCCGTGCTGCAGGATCTTGGACACGCCGCGCAAGGCGTTGTCGCCCGCAAGGTGACCGTGGCGATCGTTGTAGCCCTTGAAGTGATCGACGTCGATCATCAACACCGACAGCGGCAGACCGGTGCGGTTGCTGCGCTCCATCTCCAGCGACAGCCGCTCGCGGAAGTGCCGGTGGTTGTAGAGATCGGTGAGGCCGTCGGTGATCGCCAGCTCGGCGAGCCGCACGTTCAGGTTCTCCAGCTCCTTCGTGCGGGCGACGACCTTCTCTTCCAGCGACGAGTTCAGCGTCGCCAGCTCGGCGTTCTTCGTCTGCAGCTCGCGCAGCAGCTCGGCGCGCTCGCGTTCCAGGCGGAAACGCGAAAGGAAGTTCTGGATCGTCAGCCGCAGATCGGGTTCGTCCCACGGCTTCGGGATGTACTGATCGAGGCCCGCCTTGTTGATCGCGTAGACGACCGCGTCCAGACCGGCCTGCCCGGTCAGCAGGATCTTCACGGTATGCGGGCTGCGCCGGTGAACTTCCTCCAGCAGCTCGACGCCCTTCATGCCGGGCATGATCTGGTCGGCGATGACCACCGCCAGGTGCTCGCCGTCCTGCTGCAGGTCCTCCATCAGGTCCAGCGCTTCGCGCGCGTTCTTGGCGACTGCGATGTCGCACTCGCTGCCGAAGCGCGCCGAAAGCTGCTGCCGCAGCGCCGCGAGGATCCCCTCCTCGTCGTCGACGCACAGGATGTGCTCGCGGAAGTGCCCGCGCAGCGGCGTTGTGTCCTGGGGCATCAATTTACCGACCTCTGCATCACGCCACCGTCCAGCAGCCCACTCGGGCCGTCGATCGGCAACCTGACCTCGAAGCGCGTACGTCCAGGACGGCTGTCGACGCGAATCTTCCCGCCGTGCTTCTCGACGATGCGCGCGGAGATGGACAGACCCAGGCCGGTCCCCTCCCCCTTCTCTTTGGTCGTGAAGAAGGGCTCGAAGATGCGCGCGGCCACCTCGGGCTCGATGCCCGGGCCGCTGTCCTGGATCGCAACCTCGACTTCACCCTTCGCGCCATCAACATTGGTCTCGATCAAGATCTCGCCCCGCCCGTCCATGGCCTGTATCGCGTCGTGGATGAGGTTGGTCCACACCTGGTTGAGTTCACCAACGTACGCCGAGATCGGCGGCAACGCCCCGAATGATCGTCTCACTGTAACGCCATCCTCTCCGTACTTCAACTGATGCGACAGGATGATCAGGGTGTCCTCGATCCCGGCGTGCACGTCGACGCGCTCCAGCGGCGCTTCGTCCAGCCGTGAATAGCGCTTCAGGGCCCCGACGATGCGGCGGATCGCGCCAATAGCGGTGCGGATGGTCCCGGCGGTCCGGGCCAGGAACGCCAGCTCCCGCAGGTAGCCGACCAGCGGCACCAGGCTCTTGTCGCCCGCGAACGCCCGCAGATCGGGCGCGATCCGCTCGCCGATCGTGCCGACCTCGGCGAGCAGCCCGGCCGCCTCGTTGCCCCCGTTCGAGTTGGCGAACAGCGCCTTCAGACGGCGTGCCTGCTGGCGGGCCTCGATCGACGTCGACAGGCTCGCCGACATCATCTCGGGCACCAAGCCGTCGACGAGCGTGAAGTACGCGGTGACGGAGCTGGGCGGCAACCCGAGCTGGTAGAGATCGCGCGCGCACTTGCTGAGACGCCGCACCGTCTCCTGCAGCGCATCGACCAGCCCCTGGACCGCCGCCGCCGGCGAGTTGACCTCGTGCGCAATGCCCGCGACCAGCATGCCCAGCCCGGCCATCTTCTCGGAGTGAATCAGCTGGCCTTGCGCCTCGCCGAGCTCGCGCAGCGTGCGTTCGATCTCCGTGTTCGCCTTTTCCAGCTCCGCGGTTCGCGCGCGCACGCGCGCCTCGAGGACCTCCGAGAACGCGCGCACCTCGGTGTAGAGCCGCGCGTTCTCGATCGCGGTCGCGGTCTGATCGGCGAATGTCACCAGCAGGCGCAGGTCGGCCTCGCCGAACGGCGCTTCGCCCAGGCGGCCGACGATGATCACGCCGACCATGCGCTCCTTGATCGTCAGCGGCGCCGCGATCACCGGTCCACGCAGGTCCGCGCTCTCGGCGTAGTCCATCAGCTGCGGATCCGCCTCGACGGCAGGCGTGCGGCGCGGTCGCCCGAGCGCCGCCACCGCCCCCGCCAGCCGCGCCAGGCGCTCGCCCACCGGATCGCCGGCGACGGCGCGCACGACGAACGACGGGACATCGCCGATGCGCCCCTCGACGGCGAGCGCGATCGCGACGGTCTTGCCGCCCAGCACGTTCAGGATCTCCGTGATGACCGCGCGCAACACCTGCCCCAGATCGACGACGCTGCTGACGGCGCGCCCGACCTGGTGGACGGTGACCAACTCGCGCACGCGCGCCGCCAGGCCCTCCTGATTCTCGCGCAAGCTGCGGGTCATGATCCGGAACGCCTCGGCGACGTCGCCGATCTCGTCGTCGGTGTCGACGGCGAAGCTGGTGTCGAGATCGCCGCGCGCGATGGCGAGCGCGCCGGCATGCAGGTTCTGCAGCGGCCGGGTCATGCGGCGGGCGAGCAGGTTCGACAGCACCATCGCCAGCAGCAGCGCCGACAGCGCGCCCAGGATCAGCGCGGTGCTGGCGCGCCGGCGGGCGGCGGCCAGGGGCTCGCGGTCGACGGCGACGCCCAACAAGCCGACCGCTCGCCCGGTGACGTCCTTCAGCTGACCGAGCGCCAGCGAATAAGGATGGCTCTCGACCTTCACGTCGGTCACGACGGTCGTCCCGGTCGCCAGCCCGGCGGGTTTGAAGTCGGCGGGCAGCGCCGGACCGAGGAGGCGCGCGCCCGTCGCCGCCATGAAGGTCGACGCGTTCGGATCGTTGGCGGCGTAGACGACGACCTCGCGTCCGGCGCCGAGGGCGGCCTTCAACTTGTCGACGACCGAGCCGTCGATCGCCTCCGTGACGACGGCGGTTCCCAGCATGCGCATCGCGGGATCGACCAGGGGTAACGCCGCGCGGACCACCAGCCGGTCGCGCGCGCGCTCGACGCTGACCGTGCGCTCGTAGGCGAGCGCGTCGCGGATGACCGGCGACCGATCGGCCGGCTCCAGCGCGCCCACCGCGCCGCTGGGGGCGTCCTCGCAGGTGCCGCGCGTGCAGCGCGCGACCACCTTACCTGTCGCATCGGTGGTCTCGAAAAGCGCGTTGGGGATCGAAAGCGACAGCTCGCCCAGGCGCTGGCGCGCCGACGTCGGGGCGGCGGCCTGTGCGCGCAACAGCGGCGCGTCGTCGCCCAGCGCGGCGGCGCCCGCCGCGAGTTGCTGGACCTGCTGCAGGAACAGACCGCGCGCCACTTGCAAGCCGCGCACGGCCTCGAACTCGATGCCCTGCTCGACGCTCGAGAAGATGAGCAGCACCGCGACCGCCGAGACGGCGATGACCGGGCCGAGGGCGGCGATGATCAGGACCGCCGACAGGCGGCGCCGCAGGCCGTGCCGCCGGAGCGCGGCGCTGACGGGCAGCGACCAGACGCTGGCGCCGCGGCCCAGCCACTCGGCCGCGCGGAAGATGCTCGACTGGCGCAGGCTGCCGCTCGACGACTTCATCCGGCGGGTGCTGCTGGATCCACGCCCGCTGGTCGACTTTCCACTCTTCCCTTCGGGGCCGCTTTTTGCGTCGTTCCTATCGCCCTTGGCGTCGCCGCTCTTGCCGTCGCCGCTTCCAGACAGGGGACTCATCGGACGTGCTCCGCCCAGCGGTAGAGCCCCATCGCCGAGGGCTGCACCACCAGCCCGCGCAGCGCCCCGCGCTGCGCGAACACGACCTTGGAATGCGCCAGCGGCACCCAGGGGACGTCGATGGCCAGGATCGCCTGCGCCTGCCCGTACAGCCGTTCACGTTCCGTGCGCGCGGTCGGATCCTTCGGATCGGTGGTCCGCTGCGCCATGCCGATGACGTCGTGGAACCAGGCGTTGCTGTAGAACGCGATGTTCGACGGACGCGTCCCCGTCGTGTTGTCGGAGTCGAGCAACGTGTAGAGGAAGTTGTCGGGATCGCCGTTGTCGTTGAACCAGCCGTGCAGCGCGAGATCGTGCTCGCCCGCCCACAGCGCGCGCTGGTGATCGGCGGGCTCGCTCAGGATGACGTCGACCGCGATGCCCACCTCGCCGAGACAGCGCTTGATGATCCCGGCCACGCGCGCCGGGGCCGGCATGTACTGGCTGGCGACCGACGGCGCGAACAGCTTCAGCGGCGCCTCGCGATCGCCCTGCCAGCCCGCCTCCGCGAGCAGCTTCCGCGCGCGCGGCGGATCGTACGGATACGTCACGACGTCGGACCGCGCGCCCCAGACGTTGGGCGGCAGCGGGCCGATCGCCGGGATGCCCAGGCCCTGGTACACCAGCTTGACCAGCGCGTCTCGGTTCACCGCGTGCGCGATCGCGCGGCGGATCCGCAGATCGTTCAGCGGGCGTCGCTGCGTGTTCATCGCCAGGTACGAGACCAGCGTCGCCGGCGCCATCGCCAGCCCCAGCTCGGGATTCAGCCGCACCAGCGGCAGATCGTCGGGCGCGAGCTGCTGGATGACGTCGGCGGCGCCCGATTCCAGCGCCTGCAGGCGCTGCCGCGAATCCGGCATCGCGATCAGCACCAGGTAGCGCGTCTTCGCGGGCTCGTCCCAGTAGTCCGGGTTGCGCTCCAGCGTGATGCGGTCGCCCGGGATCCATTCGACGAACCGATACGGGCCGGCGCCGACGGGATGGCGCCCGAAGTCGCGCTTCCACTTGCGCACCGCGGTCGGCGACACGATCGCCGCCGGTCCCATCGCCAGGTTGGCGAGGAACGGCGCGTAGGGCCGGTCGATCTCGAACTGCACGCGGTACGGCCCGGCGGCGCGCACGTGACGGATGTTGTGGTACGCACGCGTCCAGACGAAGTCGGCCTCGTGGGCGGGGTGCTCGGGGACGATCTGGCGTTCGAAGGAGAACACGACCGCGTCGGCGTCGAACGGCGTCCCGTCGTGGAAGCGCACGTTCTGGCGAAGCTCGAACGTCCAGATGGTGCCGTCGGCGCTGACCGTCCACGACGTCGCCAGATCGGCCTCGGGCACGAGGCGGCCCGGCGAGAAGCGAACCAGCCGGCCGTAGACCTGCTCCGCGACCTCCAGCGATTCGATGTCCGTGGTCCGCGCCGGATCCAGGCTGACCGCGTCGGTCGGCCGCGCCACGACCAGCCGGTCCGACGACGCGGCCCTGCCCGCCCGGCAGCCGGCGCCGGCCAGCGCGGCCAACAGCAGCGCCGGCATGAGGACGCGCGTCACCGCGAGGCCCCCCGTCCGAAACGGATCCGGATCTCTTCCTGCTCGGCGCCGTCGACGCGGCGGAGGTCGGCGGCGACGTCGGCGTATTCGGCCGGCGAGACGCGCATGATCGGCAGCTCCGACTCGCGCCGCAGGATCAGCACGCTGGGGCGCCCGGCGGCCTCGCTGCGCAGCTGGCGGTCCTCGACGAAGCGATAGCCGCCTGCGCGCGCGATCACGACGCCCTTGCGGACGCTGGCCTCGTCGATGCGCGCGGCGCGCGGCAGCTCGACGGTGGCGGTCAGCCGCGTCGGGACGTCGAAGCCCAGCACCAGCGCCGTCGCGCGCTGCGGTTCGGCGGCGAAGCGGCGGCCCGGCTGGGAACGGAAAAAGGTCGGCGCGATGCGCATCTCGTCGGCGCCCGCCGTGCTTCGACCGGTCGGAACCGCGAGGCGCGCGCTCGAGAAAGAATACCGGACGCGGGCGGTCCCGAGCTCGCCGGCGGGGTTCTTCGGGACGTCGATCTCCAGCTCGCGCAGCCGCGCCCCGGGGAATTGCACGCCCAGCCAGCGCTGCTCGAAGTCCTGGCGCAGGCGGGCGCGATCGGCGCCGAAGCGGTCCACCAGCTCCGCCCACTCGAGCGCCGGCCAGCCCGCCAGTTCCTCGGTCGCGACCGCGACGCCGCCGCCTTGCTCGTCGAGGCGGATTGTCATGTCGACGGTCCGGCGATCCTGCGCGCCGGTCTTGCGCGCGAAGCCGAACGCGCCGTCGGGGATGCCGAGCATGCGCGCGCCGTCGAGGCCGGGCGGGATGTACCCGAACGCCGCGTGGCGCAGCCGCAGATCGACGTAGACGAGCACCGGCTTGCCCACCGGCCCGACGTCCATTTCGACGATCGCGTCGGCGAAGTCGTCCAGCTCCTGCGGCGGGGTCGGCGCCGCCGCGTCGGCGACCAGCCGCGATCGGACGAGCACCGCGCGCGCCGAGATCCCGAGCTCGTTCGCGAACGCCAGCGCGAGCGCGGTCCGGCTGCCGCGGCCGCGGGCCAGCGTGAAGCTCGCCGGATCGGCGAGCTCCTCGGTCGCCTCGATGTTCTCGGTGATCCAGTCGACGATGGCGGCCGCCCGCGCGCGGCGCGCGTGGTTCTTATGGGTCGTCTCCGCGATCCGGCGCGCCTGTGCCCGCAGCTCCGGCGACGTCCGGAGCGCGTCGTGCATCTCC
>DATMZL010000840.1:0-3859 GCA_035607075.1 Polyangia bacterium | reverse complement strand
GCCGTCCCCGGCGATCGACACCCAGCGCCCGTCCGGCGACATGTCCGCGCGCGAGTAGGCGGGCGCCGTGCCCAGATAGCTCGGGAATGAAGGGGCCGCGCCGCGCTGGAGCTGCCATGCGATCGCGCCGTCGTGAGACAGACTGACCAGCCGGGTCCCGCCGCGGTCGAGGGCCAGGCTCCTCACGCCACCGCTGTTGTAGTAAGGGTTCGAGCTCGGGCTCTCAGCCTCGACGGGAGCGCGCAGCGGGGCCGCGTGACCGCTGGCGACGTCGACCACCAGCGGCATCGCACGGTCGATGCCAGCGACGGCGTCTCCTGCCGGAGAAAGCGACCACGACGTTACGGGCCCGACGAACGGCGTGCCGCCCGGCGCCTCTCGCACCCGCGAGCCGTCACGTACGCGCACGACGGCCTCGTCGACCAGGACCAGATCGCCCACCGGCGAAAACACGCTGGCCTTCACCGAATACGTCTGCTGGTCGGCGGTCCACAGCCGCCGCCCGTCGGAGAGATCCCAGGCGGAAGTGCTCGGCGCGTCGGTGACCGTGGTGGCCGACGGGTACGTGGTCGCCAGCAGTGTCGATCCGTCGGGCGACACAACCGCGGCGAACAGGTCGAGCCCGCCACTCGTGTCGAGCGCCGGCGGTGCCAGCGCGTTGCCGTCGAGGTCGAACCGGACGATGGCCGGTATCCCCCAAGTCGGGTCGCCGGACACGGCGACGATCTGGCCGTTGGACACGGCTGCCGAAGGGAAAACGCCCGCCAGCTGCGTGACGAGGCGACCGTCGCCGACCCGCCAGACGCACAGCCCCTCCTGCGGTTGGTACGAGGAACCGCCGAAACTCACGACGTAATCTGCCGCCGGAGAAAATCGGATGACGATCGAGGGACAGTATCCCTGACTCGGCTGGTCGAGCGCGGTCACGAGGCTGCCGTCGGACACGCGGACAACCGCGGTGGCGCCGGCCAGCAGGCTCCCGTCGCTCGAGAAGGCGACGTCGTCACCGGCACGGGTGGCGAACGGGATCGGTCGCGCGGGGGCGCCCCACGTCGGCGCCTGAAACACGAAGCGGTCGTCATCCGTCGCGATCGCCAGCGTGCCGTCAGGGGCGAATTTCGCGAGCGTGGTCGGCGAGCCGACCTCCTGGTGCCAGCACGGCGTCCACTGCCAGGCCCGGGAGACAGCGGGATCGACCATCGCGCCGCCGTCGCCCGTCGAGCGACGCGACGCGCACGCGCACACGAGCAGGCAAACCACGACACCGGCGCGAGCGATCGACACGGCCTCTCTCCGCCTGCGTAAGCGCCGCAAACCTCGCCGCCGCGGCTCACGAATTTTCGCGTGGGGAGTCGCCGAGCTTTGCTCGGCGCGTACCGTCGCGGGAGGGTTTGGGAACCCTTCCAGGGTTCCCATAATTTTCGTGAGCCGACGGCGCTCAGCGTTGCTGCGCCGGCGGATACTTGGGAATCACGATCACCTGGTTGTTGACCGCGGCGACGCCTTTGGCGGCGCGGGCGAGGGCGCCGACGCGGTCGCGCATTCCGTCCGAGTCGACGCGACCGCTCAGCGTGACGATGCGGTTGCGCGTGGAGACGGTCACGTGCTCGGCCGTGGGCGCGGCGTCTGCGAGCTTGTCCTCGACCCGCTTGGTGATTGAAGCGTCATCCATGCCCGAGGCGGAGCCGCCGGGCCCCGCCTCCAGAACGATCGCACCCGACATCTGCGCAGGCAGCGCCAACATCGCCGTCGCCGAGCTCGCGCAGAACGCGCTCGCCGCGAACGCGAGGCATGCGACCGAAGATCTTGTCGCCCTCATGTCGTGCTCCCTCATTGATACTGGCAACTTGACGAAACGCCGCCAAGCTATGCCGCCGCGCGGCTGAGACCTGAGACAGCCGGGGCCACCCCTGGTTTCAGCTCGAGGTGACCCTAGTTTGCGGGAATGACGAAGAGCTCGAGCGTCGCGTCCCTGTTTTTCGCCGCGGGTCTGTGCCTGCTGCCGTCATGCGCGTCGCGGACACGCGCGGATCCGCCGCCGGCGACGCCGGCGAGCGCCGAGACTGCGTCGACCGATGCGGGGTTGCCCGCGGTGCCGCTGACCCGCAAGAGCATCGTCGTTCCCAGCGACGTGAAACTGGACCCGGCTCCGAAGGAGGCTGCGACGCAACCGCCCGGTATTTCGAGCGTCACCGCGACACCGAACGTGAACTGAGCGCTAACGCTGCAGGGATCCGGCGGGGAGGACGGCCTCGACGCGGCGCGCGCCGCCCCAGCGCGTGGGCTGATACGCGAGCTTCACCGGACGGTGGTCGGGGTTGAATCCGGGCGGAATGTCGAAGACGACGACGCCGTCGGCGGACTTTCCGGCGCGCACGGATTTCGGCGCCAGCAGCGGTCCGCATCCGGCGGGGGCGCTCTGGAGGACGGCGCTGTCCAGGATGACGCCGTTCGCCTCCAGCTTGAAGTCGCGCGGCGCGACCAGCAGCTGGTCGAGGTTCGACGCCACGCGAACGAGGACCGCCACCCGCGCGGCGCCGGCGAGCGCGGACGCCGGCGCCGTGCAGGGGCGAACCGCTTCCAACCGGAAGCGGTAAATGTTGCCGTCGAGCCAAGCGCCGAGCGCTGGCGGTGGCTCAGCGGGCTCGGGCTCGCGCTCGGGTGTCGCGACGGCGACCGGACGATCAACGGCGACAGCAGCGGCGACGGCCAGCAGCGGCGGGCGCGCGCGTGGCGCGTCCTCCCGCCGACATTGCCCGCACACCAACGCCGCAAACGCGAACGCGAGGGCCGTCGAAAGCTGACTTCGTCGATTCATTCGCGTGCTCGTCACTGGGCCGCCACGCGCTGGCTCTCCTGCAGCGACCGCTTGTACTCGCGGTGGACCTCCAGCTCGTCGTCGGACGCCATGCCCTTGCCCTGCAGCAGATCCGCGACGTCGTTGCCGGCGATCTTGCGCGCCGCTGTCTCGATCTCGCGCCGCTGCAACGCCGGTACTTTGTTGTGAAGGTCGATGAAATACTCAGTCAGCTTCTGCGTCTGCAGGGGCGACAGCTCGCCCGTGCGTTCCAGCGCCAGCTTCGCGAACGACGACACGACCGCGTCGCGCGCCCGTGGCCGAGACTCGGTGAACATCAGATCCATCCCGGAGTTGATCGCGTCGCCCTGCCAGATCGTCGTCAACCCCTGGACCATTTCACCCCACAGCGGGTCCCTGTCGGGTTCGCTCGGATCGGCTGCGGCCGCCTCGAGCAGCATCGTCAGCCGCGTCGGCGTGTCGCCCTGCGATAAGAGATCGGTCATCGCGCCCCGCCGCTCGGCACCGCCGAGATCGGCGTGCGCGCGCGACAGCACCTCGATCGCCTGGCGCAAGCGCGACAGGTCGGCTTGCGTGCTCGCTGAGACGGCCTTCGCCGGCCTGCGTTCTGCCGCCGCCGCTTCGTCGCCGTCGCTGTCGCTGTCTCCTGCCTGCCGCTTGAACGTCGGGGCGAGCGCCCAGATGGCGACGCCCGCCCCAACGACCGCGGCAAGCAACAGCCAGGCGGGACCCTTCGGCCTGGTTGGTGCTTGCACGCGCGCTCCTTTACTCGATGTCTGCCGGGTTGTTGAAGAGCGGCGTCAGCGCGATCGCGCCGTGGCCGTTCTGCGGGAAGTTCGACGCCGCCGGGTTGATGTTGGCGGTGTTCGACGCCGTGTCGTCGGGCGGGAACAGCACCAGGCTGTTCAGGAACGCCAGCACCAGGTTCTTGTTGGCCCGCGACTGCCCGTTGAAGCCGTCGCGCGCAGCTTGCGCTTCGCCGCCGTGGCGCAGGATCACCTCTTCCAGCGTCTGCGAGCGGCCGTCGTGCCCGTACGGCGC
>DATMZL010001519.1:0-12421 GCA_035607075.1 Polyangia bacterium | reverse complement strand
AGACGTCGGCACCAGCGGCAACGCCGGCACCACGGGCAGCGGCGGCGACAGCAGCAGCGGCCAGGCCGGAGACGTCGGCACCAGCGGTAACGCCGGCACCACGGGCCAGACCGGTACGATGCCCGGATGCGCATGCGAAGTCGCCGACAGATCGTCGGGCGCGTTCAACGCGTTCGCTCTGTTGGCAGGCGTCTTCTTCGTGGCCTTCGGCCGACGGCGCGTGAAGAAGCGATGAAGCTGCGGCTTCGCGGGCGTAACAAGGCAAAGATCGGCGCGCTCGTCGTCGCGCTGTCGCTCCCCGGCGTGCGCGCCTTCGCACAGACGGAAGGCTCCAGCGACGAACCTGAAGAGAAGAGCAAGCCGGCGGAGTCGGCGTTACCGCCGATGCCGCCGCCGGCCCCGCCGCCGCCGGTGTCCTCGCCCGAACCCGCGGCGTACGTCGGCTTCGCGCCGCCGCCCGCTCCGCTGCGCGTCGATAATTCCAGCTCCAGTATCCAGTTCGGCGTCCTCGGGCAACCGGCGTTCGAGATGGGGGGCGCGCCCGACGACGAAAAGATGGCGAAGAACCTGTTCATTCGCCGCTTCCGGTTGATCGTCGGCGGAACGCTGTTCAAGTACTTCGAGTTCTTCTTCGACACCGACGTGCCGAACCTGTTCAAACAGGACCCCGCGGACACGATGGCGGGCACGGGGAAAAACTATCCGGGCATGACCCTCCAGGACGCCTACCTGACGTTCAGGCCCGTCGGGGAGCTGATCAAGGTCGACGCCGGGTTCATGCTGCCGCCGCTCTCCCACAACGGCGTCGAGAGCGCGGCCAAGCTGTATGGCGGGGACTACTTCGTGAACACCTTCCGCCGCAACGTCACGGGCAACACCGATCCGTTCAAGAGCCAGGGCCAGCAGCAAGGCCCGGTGGGCCGCGACGCGGGCGTTCAGCTGCGCGCGCTCCTGCTGAACCGTCACATCGACGCCCGGGTCGGCATGTTCCAGGGACTGCGGCTCGGCGAGGTCCCGGCAGCCGGCATGACGCCGGCCGTGATCGGAGGACTCAACATCTTCCGGGTGGCGGCGCGGCTGCAGATCAACCTGCTCGACGGCGAGCCCGGGTTCTTCTACCAGGGCACGTATCACGGCGCGAAGAAGATCGTGTCGATCGGCGGCTTCATCGACTACCAGGATCCGTACAAGTATTTCGGCGGCGACCTGTTCGTCGACCTGCCCCTCGGCCCCGGGATCCTGACCGCGCAGGCTGACGTCGGGAAATGGGACGGCGGGATCTATCGCGACGCGAACAACCTCGAGATTCAGTTCGCCGCGATGGGCAAGGCGACGGTGTACCTCGCCGAGGTGGGCTACCTGATCGGACCGATCATGCTGAGCCCGATCGCGCGCTTCGAGCGCCTCGACACCCCGCTGGTCATGAATCCCGACCCGACGATGCCCGGCAACATTCCCGACCCCAACAACCCGAAAGAGGATCGCTACGGAGGCGGGCTGGCGTTCTGGCCGTATGGGCACAACTCGAACCTCAAGGCCTTCTTCACCCGCGTCCACCGCCAGCCGTCGCGGCACGACTTCAACGTCTTGACCGTGCAGTGGCAGGTGTACTTCTACTAGCCGCCCCCGCGCGAAGCGCGGGATCGCGGCTTCCTCTGGTCTTCTCCCCTTGGGGGGCGAGGCGGAAGAAAGGCTTGCTAAACTGCCGGCGTGGCGGCCACTGACCGGATCTCGATAGTCGACGTCGACGTGGAACCGCTGTCGATCCCGCTGCGCGAGCCGTTCGTGATCGCGACGGGGAGGATCGACGCCACGCGCGCGGCGCTGGTGCGCGCGACGGTCGAGACCCCCGACGGCCGGCGCGCGACGGGTTTCGGCGAGGCGGCGGCGCTACCGCCGGTGACGCGCGAGGATCAACCCGCGCTGCTGGCCGAGATCGGGGCGGTGGCGGCTGACTTGCGCGGCGTCGCTTTGGACGATTTTGGCGAGATCCTGAACCGCCAGCCGCCGCTGGGTCACGTTGCGCTGGCCGGGATCGAGACGGCGATCCTGGACGCTGGGTCGCGCCTGGCGCGCGTGCCACTGTACCAGTCGCTCGCAAACCGCGCTGTGACCGCGACCGAGCTCCACACTGACATCACGCTGCCGATCTCCGATCCGGAGCGGATGGCGGCGGGCGCGCGCGCGCACCGGCGGGCCGGGTTCGACACCTTCAAGGTCAAGGTGGGCCGTGACTGGCGCGCGGACCTCGCGTCGCTGCGCGCGGTCGCGGCGGCCGTGCCTGACGCGCGCTTCCGGCTGGACGCCAACGCCGGCTTCATCGCGCTCGACGCGCGCGCGCTGCTCGACGCCGCGCTGTCGGACGGCTTGACGATCGAGTGCTTCGAGCAGCCGTGTGCGGCCGCCGATCTGAAGGGGATGGCGGAGGTGGCGGCGCATTCGCCGGTCCCGGTGGTCGCCGACGAATCGTTCCGCGGGGTCGACGACCTCGAACGGCTCGTCAGCGCGCGAGCCGCGCAAGGGGTCAACCTGAAGCTGGCGAAGCTGGGCGGTCCGCTTACGGCGTTGTGGCTCGGGCAACGCGCCCGCGCCCTGGGCCTGCGCTTGATGGCGGGCGCGATGGTCGAGACGCGCGTCGGCTTGCTCGCGATGGCCCACGTCGTCGCGGCGCTGGGCGGCGTCGACTGGGTCGACCTGGATACCGCCTTGCTGCTCGCCGACGATCCCTTCGAGGGCGGCTGGACGTTCGACGGCCCCCGCATCCGGCTGGCCGCGGAGCCCGGGCTTGGCGTCAGCGTGCGGGCGTCGACCGGACTCGACCCCTCACCCTAGCCCTCTCCCCGCTCCGCGGGGCGAGGGGACCTGACTCTGATCCCCTCGCCCCGCGTAGCGGGGAGAGGGTTAGGGGGGTTAGGGTGAGGGGCCGCCGTCAGGCGGCGCGACGATGTGGGCGAGCCGGCTTGCGGGCCTTGCGCGGCTTCTCGCGAGCGTTCGTATTGGCGGCGAGGCTCTCCCGCAGGCGCGCCATCAGGTCGGCGACCTCGCCCTTCGGCTCGCCCGCGCCGATCGCGCCCAGGCGGGGCTTCGCGCCCTTGCCTTTGATCTTCGCGGCGATGATCGCGGAGAGGTTCGCCGCGTATTGATCCTTGTACTGTTCCGGCTTCCAGGTGCCGCTCAGTCCGTCGACGAGGCGCTGCGCCAGCTTCAGCTCGTTGTCGCGCAGGCCCTTCGCGCTGGGCGCCTTGATCGAATCCGTCGCCGCCAGATCGTCCGCCAGACGCAGCAGCGTCAGCACGAAGATGTCGTCCTGCACGGACAGCGCCGCCAGGTGCTGCGACTGCCGCAGGATCAGCTGCGCGACGCCGACCTTGTCGCTCTTGCGAATCGTCTCGCGCAGCAGCGCGTAGGCGCGGTCCGCGCCCTTTCCCGGCACGACGTAGTATGGCGTTTCGAAGAAGTGCGGATCGATCGCCGACGCAGGCACGAAGCTGAGCACGTCGATCGTATCAGTCTTCTCCAGCGCCGCCTTCTTGAAGTCATCCTTGTCGAGCACGGCGAACTCGCCCTTCTCGTACTCGTAGCCCTTCACGATCTGATCCCACGGCACCGGCTTCGCCTCGCGCTCGCAGACGCGCTGGTAGTGCACCGGCGATTCATCCTTTTCGTGCAGCAGGTGAAAGCGCGGCCGCTGGCTGCGCACCGCGCTGACCAGCTGAACCGGAATCGTCACCAACCCGAATGAGATCGCCCCGTTCCAGATCGCCCGCGCCATGGCCCCTCCTACCGGTCAAGCTAAGGCCGTTTGACAGCCCTGCGGCGGGTCCGCGATGCTCTTCCGCGCCATGAAGATCCGCTACAGCACGGGCCTTGCCGTCCTCATGTTGGTCGGCGCGACGTTCGTCCTCGGGACGTCCTACATCACCGGGTTGTCGCTCAACACGCTCACCGGCGTCTTGATCCTGATCGTCGGGATCGGGTACCTGACCCGCCCGCTGGCCGAGCTGACCGACAGCGAGCTGACCCTGTTCGCGCTGTTCGGCCCGGTGAAGAAGCAGTACCCCGTCGCCAGCCTCCGGCTGGTCGAAGGCAAGATCTACAGCGGCGAGAAGCGCGTTCGCCTCCCCGCCTGGTGCACGAACAGCGAGGACTGGCGGGCGCTGATGCAACGCTTGCAGGCCCGCTCGAACTGACCGGCGTCGCGGCTGCCGTGGCGAATCGGAGTGAATGGGCGACGAACCCGCGCTGGGACGACGCCGCGCGCGCCGACTTCGACGCCCGCGTCCGACGCTGCCGGAAAGGCGAGTCGCGCGCCTGGCACTTCAAGGTGAAGGCGCGCTATCTCTGGCTCGGTGGCGGCGACCAGCCGCCGCGGCCGGGCGCGGCGATCGAGCTGCTCGAACGCGCGATCGCGGAGTCGTGCGGTGACGGCGGCGTAACCGGGGACTTACTCGAGGAGCGGGCGTTGTTCCAGCTCGCGGCAGGCGAGCGCGCCGCCGGCGTCGCGTTGCTGCAGCAAGCGATCGACGCCCGCGCGCCCAACCCGCGCTGGCAGGGCGGCTTGGCGCCGACGGTGCTGGCGCGCTGCCTCGTCGACGCCGGCGACTTCGCGGGCGCGATCCGCCTGTTCGACTCATCGCTGTACGCGCGGCGCGATCCGCCCTTCCGCTACGACGCGCTGGAGGCGCGCGACGTGCTCGACAGCCTCGGTGCGGTCCTCACCGATCCCGACGCCGCCGCCGAGTACGTCGTCGCGGGCCACCACGCCGCCGAGCCCGACGAGCCAGCCGTCCCGGAGGTGAATGCCTCGGATCGCACTTCGATCGCCGCGCTCGATCGTCACTTCGCGATGGGCGAGCCGAAGTTCCGCGAGCCGCTGCGGCGTCCGTTCCTGCCGCGCACCGCATACACGAACGAATACCTCGAGCAGTCCTTCGTCCCGTGCTACGGCGCCTATCTCGGCCGCGTGCTGGTCAACACCGCCGGCGCCAAATGGATCGCCCGCAAGCCGCTCATGAAGAGCCGCGTCAAGCTGGGCACCCGCGACGTGAACCCCTTCCGCGCCGCCTTCGCGACCGCGTTCTACGAGATCCCCTTGGCGATCGCCCTGGAACAGATCGAAAGCGATCACCCCCGCTTCGCCCTGCCCTGACTCCGATCCTTTCCGGTCCCCTCGCCCCGCGAAGCGGCGAGAGGTTAGGGGGTCAGGGAGAGGGGTCCGCGAAGCCCACTTTCCGTCGCCCGGCGCGCGTAGTAAGCAACTCGCAGGGGGACACATGGCCGAGGTCGTCGTCATCGAGCAAGCCTTCGATCCACCACTGACCGACGAGGAGCACGGTCGCATCGGCAAGCTGATCGATCGCTGCGCCGAGATGCGCAACGCGCGCTGGATGCGCAGCTACCTGTCCGCCGATCGCCAGCGGATGTTCTGCGAATTCGAAGCCCCAGACGCGGAGTCGGTGCGCGACGCGTACCGGAACGCCGGCGTGCCGTTCGTCCGCGCCTGGGGCGCCGAGCTGTACAAGCGCTAGTCGCTCCGCGCCGCAGGCGCGGTGTGCGACTATTGTTTTTTCAGAACCTAGGGACGCGCTTCGAGCACCAGGTTGAACGGCGTCTCGGTCGCGCGGCGCAGGCTGGAGAAGCCGCCCTCGTCGACGACGACGCTGCGCAGGCGCGCCTCGCCCGCCTGCGCCCCCAGCGCCGGACCGTGGCCCGCCAGCGAGTTCGGCACGCAGAACACCGTCGACGCGCCGTAAAATACGCGCCCAACCGGGTTGTGGTTCGCCTCGACCTTGTCGGTCGCGTACGGCTCGACCAGCAGCCAGGTGCCGTCTTTCGCGAGCGCCTTGCGGATGTGCCGGGCCGCCCCCGCCGGATCGGCCATGTCGTGCAGGGCGTCGAAGCACGCGACAAGGTCGTAGCCGGTGCCGCCGAAGTCCTGCGCGCCGGCGACCTCGAAGCGGACGCGATCGCCCACGCCCGCGTCTCGGGCGCGCCGCCGCGCGGTCTCGATCGACCCCGCGTGCGTGTCGATGCCGACGAACTGCGAGCTCGGGTAGGTCTGCGCCATCAGGATCGTCGACGCGCCGTGGCCGCAACCGACGTCGGCGACGCGCGCGCCGCGCTTCAGCTTGGCCTCGACGCCGTCGAGCGCCGGGATCCAGCTGCTGACCAGGTTGCCGAGGTAGCCGGAACGGAAGAAGCGCTCGGTGCCGACGAACAGGATCGGATCGTGTTCGCCCCATTCGAGGCCGCCGCCGCTGCGGAACGCCTGCGCGATGCGCGGTTCGGCGCGCATCGCGGCGGCGATCAGCTGAAACGCGCCCGGTAGGAACGCCGGGCTCGCCTCGTCGGCGAGCGCCACCGCTTGCTCGGGCGGCAGCGTATAACGGCCGGTCGCGGGCTGGTAGGTGACGTAGCCACCGGCCGCCTGGTTGTTCAACCATTCGCGGACGTAGCGCTCGGTGGTCTCCGTCCGTTTCGCGAGCTCGCCCGGCGTGATCGGACCGGACGCCGCCATCGCCTTGTAGAGGCCCAGCTCGTCGCCGATCAGCACCAGCGCCGCGCTGATCGCGGCGCCGATGTCACCGACGGCGCGGCCCACGAACTCGTTCAGCTTGTTCTCGTCGATCGTTGCAGTTGTCATGGCTCGTTCTCCTTTCTGTCTGCTGCGCGTTACTTGCGGTTGATCGCCTTCAGCACGTCGGCGGCCGACTTGTACGTCCCCTCGGGCAGGCGGTCCGCGAACCAGCGCTTCTCGCCCGCCGAGAAGTCCATGAGGTCGTTGCACGCGGCCAGCAGCTCGGCGCGCGTGGCCGGGTACTTCTGGTGCTCCTTGAGATGCTGCGTCACCTTCTTCATGTCGGGCTTCACGGCCGCCGTCTCGGCCCCGCCCGTCTCGGCGTGGACCGAGGCGACGAAGGCCGGAGCAATGCCGGCGAGGCCCAGGAACGCGGCCGAAACGATCAGGGTCTTGGTGTGGTTGATGACGTTGCGCATGACGGGCTCCTTTTTCTGGGTTGGCGGCGAAGGCCGGATGCCCTCGCCTCGCTACCCAGACTGCGGCCCGGCCGTTGGAGGGCCCGTTGGAGCGTGCGTGGGAATTGGCGCGTGGGGAGTCGGCGAGCTCTGCTCGCCGCGTACCATCGCGGGAGGGGTTCGGGAACCCTTTGAGGGTTCCCGAGATTTTGGGATAGTGACGCGAGGGGGACGTGAGCCAGAAAGCCGCCCAGGCCGGGGTCGAGATCAGGCTGCTCGGTGAGCTGGAGGTCCGGCACGGCGGCCGCGTGCAGCCGCTGCCCGCGTCGAAGAAGAGCCGAGCGCTGCTGGGATACCTGGTCGCGACGGGCCGCCCACACCTGCGCGAGTCGCTGTGCGCGCTGCTCTGGGACAGGCCCGACGACCCGCGCGCCGAGCTGCGCTGGTGCCTGAGCAAGATCCGCCCGCTTCTCGACGCCGGCGGCGGACGCCTTGCGGCGGATCGCGAGCGCGCGGGGTTCGTCGCCGGTCCCGTGCGCGTCGACGCGGCGGCGGCGCGGGAGCTGGTGGCCGGCGGCGTCGACGCGGCCGCGACCGCGACGCTGCGCGCGGCGGCGGCGCTGTACCGCGGCGAGCTGCTGGAAGGCCTGGAGCTGCCCGCCTGCTTCCGTTACCACGAATGGTGCGTGGGCGAGCGCGAAGCGCTCCGCGCGCTGCGAACCAGCATCCTGACAGAGCTGGTGTCACGCCTGTCGGGCGGCGCGGGCGAGCTGGAGGAAGCGCTGCGCTGGGCGCGCGAACGCGTGGCGTTCGATCCGCTCACGGAGGCGGCGCACGTCGACGTGGTGCGGATCCTCGGCCGGCTCGGCCGCACGCGTGAAGCGCTGGCGCAGTACGACACCTGCCGGCGCATCCTGGAGACCGAGCTGGGCGCGCGCACGTCGTCGGCGCTGGAACAGGCGCGCCGCGAGCTGACCGCGCCCGGTGCAGCGCCCGCCGAAGCGCCGGCGCGCATCGTCGCTGCGACCGCCGCGGCTCCCGTGAAGCCGCCACCCGACGAAGCCGCGCAGCGCCTCCCGCTCGTCGGCCGCGACGCGATTCGCGCGGCGATCGACGCCGCGGTGGCCGCCGCGCGCAGCGCCGGCGCCCCGCCCGCCCTGCTGTTCGTCGGCGATCCTGGAATCGGCAAGACGCGCCTGCTCGATCTCGTCGCCGACGAGACGCGCGCCGCCGGCGGCACGGTGCTGCGCGGGCGCGCGTTCGAGGCGGAGAGCGTCCGGCCCTACGGTCCCTGGATCGACGCGCTCGCGGGCGCCACGCTGCCCGCGGACGTGAAGGCCGGCCCCGATCTGGCGCCGCTTTTCCCATCGCTCGCGGCGCCGGCGGACGGCGCGGCGCCCCTGAGCGATCGAGGGCGCCTGCATGACACCGTCGGCGCGCTCCTGGAACGCTGGTCCGCCAGCGCCGGACCGCTCGCGCTGCTGCTCGACGATCTCCAGTGGATCGACGAGGCGTCCGCGTCGCTGCTGCACTTCGTGACGCGCGCCCGTTGTGGCGGCCGGCTGGTGATCGCGTGCGCGGCGCGCGCCGGCGAGCTGGGCGACAACCCCGCTGCGCTGCGCGTGGTGCGCGCGCTGGATCGCGAGCGACGCCTCGCGCAGCACCGCCTGGAACCGCTGGGGCCGTCGGAGACTGCGGCGCTGGTCCGCGCGATCGATCCCACCGCCGACGCCGACGCGGCGTTTGCGTCCAGCGAGGGGAACCCGTTGTTCGCGATCGAGATCGCGCGCGCCACCGCGGCGGGCGCCGACACGCGCGACGAACCCCTCGACCGGCTGCTCGACGAGCGCCTCGATCGCCTCGCCGAGCCGGCGCGCGAGCTGCTGCCCTGGGCCGCCGCGCTGGGCCGGTCATTCGATCCCGAGGTGCTCGCGCTGGTCCGCGGCGGTCCCGCGTCGGCGCTTGTCGAGGCCCTCGACCACCTGGAACGTCACGGCATCATCCGCGCGACGTCGGGCGTCGTCTGCGACTTCGCGCATGATCTCTTGCGCCAGGCGGCATACCGGCGGCTGTCGCCGGCACGGCGGCGGCTGGTTCACCTGCAGATCGCGCGCGAGCTGCACGCCGCGCGCGGCGGCGACGACACGTTCGCGGGCGAGATCGCCCGCCACGCCGCGCTGGGTGGCGAAGCGTTGCTGGCGGCGCAGAGCGCCCTCGCGGCGGGCCAACGATGCCTGCGGGTGTTCGCCTACGCTGAGGCCGCCGAGCTGGCCAGCCGCGGCTTGCAGCAGCTGCCGCGCATCGAACGGATGAACCGGATCCGCCTGCAGATCGCGCTGTGCGAGGTGCTCGTCGAAACCGGCCGCACCGCGCGCGCGACCGCCAGCCTGGAATCGGATCTGTCGCGCGCCATCGTCGAGGCGCAGGAGGCCGGGCTTCACGCCGAGGCGGCCCAGGGATTCCGGGCCCGCTCGGTCCTTTACTACACGGGCGAGAAGTTCGACGCGGCACGCGACAGCTCGATCCGTGCGGTCGAGGAAAGTCGCCCGGCCGACGCAGCCGCGCGCGGGCGCGAGCTGGCCGTGTCGGCGCGCTGCATGCTGCTGCTGGAAAACGAGGTGCCGCGCGCGCAGGCGATGATCGGCGAGGCGCGCGCGCTGCTGGGCGCGGACGCGGCGCAGATCGCGCAAATCGCGTGGGCGGACGGGCTGCTGGCACGCTACACGGGCGATCGCGGGACGGCGGCGGCGGCGTTCGACACGGCGATCGAAGGATTCGTGCGCGAGGGCGCGCACTGGGAGCGCTTCCTGGCAATGGCGCAGAAGGTGATGCTCGAGCTCGAGCACGACCGTCCCGAGGACGCGCGCGCGCTGTGCGCGCCGCTCGCCGAGGTCGCGAGCAAGATGAACGAGGGCAGCGAGGCCGCTGTCGCAGCGGCGCTGGCGGTGCTCGTCGAACGGGCGGCGGCCGACGCGGGGACGGCGCTGCGCCTCGAAGAAGCGATCCGCGGCCTGGTCGCCGCCGACACCAAGGCGATGCTCGCCTACGTGCTGAACACGGCGGCGGCGCAGGACCTCGCCGCCGGCGATCTCGCCGCCGCCGAGGATCGCGCCCAGGCCGCGCTCACCGCTGCCGCTGTCGTCGGCCGCCGCAGCGAGATCGCTGTCGCGCGATCGTTGCTCGGCCGGGCCGCGCTCGCGCGCGGGGACGCGGCGCCTGCGAAGGCCCACCTCGAAGCGTTGGGGGACGATCGCAAGCACGCGCTCGCGCTGTCGTGGCGCGCTGCGGCCGCGGCGAGCGCGCTGGCCGAAACGCTCACGCAGGCGTCGAAGCCCGGCTCGCGATCGCGGCGACCATGACGACCATCAGCGTCTGGTCGATGAGCACCGCCATCTTCATGGTCACAGCGCCCGCGAAGAAGCCGAGAAAGATCGCCTGCGCGGCGATGTAGAGCCAGAACAGCGGCGCCAGGCGACGCCCGCTGGCGCCGGTTCGCTTCCAGGCCCAGACGCCGACGATCAGGAACATGACGTGGGCGGCGACGAACAGCAGCGCGGGAAACGAATCGAGAAAGCTTCCGATGGGCATGGTGACCTTCCTTCCGGTGGTGATGGCGAGGTGCGCCCCCGCCTTGCACCACCAGACTGCGGCGGGCACGTTGGAACGATCGTTGGAGCCCGCGTGGAAAAGCCGACCGCGCGTGAGCCGCATCGGGCGCAGAGGAACTCAGTTTCTTGAGACACGCGAGACCGCTTCTGACAGTCCGCCGCGCGAGTCCCGTACGCGCGCCCGTCAAAATGCTGGCTTGTTCTCGTGGCACGCATGATGCTCGCGCTCGCGGGCCGTGACGAAACCTCTTCTGCGTACGATCGCAGCGATCGCCGTGGTGTCCTTGTCGGCGTGCGGATCAGACAAGGCGAACCCTACCGACGGCGGGCGAGGCGGCGCGGCCAGCGGTGGGACCGCCGGCACGACCGGCGGCGCGGGCGCGGGCGGGCGCGGCGGAACCGGCGGCAGCGGAACTGGCGGCGCGACCGACGGCCGCGGTGGCGGCACGGCGGGCACAAGCGGTGCGGCCGGAACCGTCGGCGGAGCCGGAGTCAGCGGCACCGGCGGCAGCGGAACCGGCGGCAGCGGCGGCACGGGCGGCGCCGCGGGCGCGACAAGCGGAACGGGCGGCGCCGCCGGCGCAACCAGCGGCGCAGGCGGACGCGGTGGAACCGGCGGGACCGCGGGCGGAGCCGCCGGAAACGGCGGAACGGGCGGCACGCGCGTCGCCTGTCAGAGCGACAACGATTGCCAGCTGTTCAAGTGCTGCCACGGTTTCTGCGTCAACACGCGCAACGACATCGACAACTGCGGCGGCTGCGACCGCCCATGCACCGGCCAGGATCCGTTCTGCAGCAACGGCACATGTGGAACGCCTCCGTGCAGCGCCACCAACTGCAGCGCGGGCGCGCTCTGTTGCGGCAGCCAGTGCTGCACAGCCGGCCAGCTTTGCTGCATCGTCGAGATCGGCCCCGGATTCATCGGCTGCTTCGACCCGGTCAACGGCTCGTGCCCGCAGGGCTGCATTGGCGGCTGCCCGTGCACGGCGCCGACGACACCCATCGCCACCCCGTCGGGCGCGCGGCCGATCGCCGACCTGCGCGTCGGCGATCTCGTCTACAGCGTCAACGGCGGCGCGCTGGCGGCCGTTCCGATCAAGCTGGTCCACCACACACCGGTCGCGCCTGACCACCGCGTCGTCGAGCTACGCCTCGCGCACGGCGTCGTCCTCCACGTCACGCCGAATCACCCGACCGCCGACGGCCGCACCTTCGGCGATCTGAGCGCCGGCGATTCGCTGGACGGCGTCCCGCTGATCTCCGCGCGTGTGATGCCGTACGGGCAGACGTTCACGTACGACATCCTTCCCGACTCCGACTCGGGAACGTACGTCGCGGGCGGCGTCCTCATCGGCTCCGCTCTCGCCGCCCCGGTTACGGGTCGCCAGGCCGGCGTGGATCCGCTACGTCCGAGCCGGCGCGCCAGCCTCGCCCGCTGAATCAGGCCCTACCGCACGGCCAGATCTTACGCCTCGGCTTGCCAGGGTCCCCTCGGAAATCCAGTTTGTCGATAGGTGCATTTCTGCGCGGTGGCGCAGCCACTTCGCGCGACGGAAGGGGTAGCACATGCGATCCAGCGGGATTGAACCCAGGCGGTGGTCATTCGTGTCGCGGCTGTCGTCGGTGCTGGCGCTCGGCGCGACACTCGTCGCCGGCTCGACCGGACCCGCGTTCGCGCGCGGCGGTCGCGGTGGCGGCGGCGCGCGCGCGGGTGGCGCCGGGATGCGCACGGGCGGCGCCTCGGCCGGAGCACGCCCCAGCGCGCCGCAGGCAGCTCCGGCATCACGGCCCAGCCAGCCGGCAGCGGGCGCGGCTCAGCGAACGGCGCCCGCGACGCA
>DATMZL010000995.1:0-5025 GCA_035607075.1 Polyangia bacterium | reverse complement strand
GCTTGCTTCGCAATGTCATCCTCGGCCTCGGCTGGGGCGTTGCCTTCCACCACTACCTGGTCGACGCGCGGATCTGGCGCCTGCGCCGCGCGCCTGCGGTCGCGCGCGCGATCGACGGCGGCGCCATGCGGGTGACGCCATCGCCAGCCCCGGCCCCAGCCCCAGTTCCAGTTCCAGTTCCAGTTCCAGTCCCAGTTCCAGTCCGATGAAGAGCACACCGTTCTGGTTCGAGGGGGGTGCGATCGCAGCGCTGGAATTTCCCGCCGGCGAGACAGTGGCCGCGGACGTCGTCGTCGTGGGCGGCGGGTTGACCGGTCTGTCGGCGGCGTATCACCTGGCGACGGCACGCCCGGGCGCGCGCGTTGTGTTGCTCGAGGCCGACCAGCTGGGCGGCGGCGCGAGCGGCCGCAACACCGGCATGCTGGGGCCGGGCGTCGGGCAGAGCCTGCCCGCGCTGGCGGAGCGTCTCGGCCGAGAGGCCGCGGCGGCGCTGTACCGCGCGACGCTAGAGGCGGTCAGCGACGTGCGGTCGCTGTGCGCGCGCGAGGGGATCGCGTGCGATCTGCAGATGACGGGACAGCTGCTGCGCGCGCGCGCGCGCGGTGATCGGCGGCGGCTCGCCCGCCAGGCCGCGTTGATGGCCGAGCTGGAACTGCCGTTCGAACGGCTCGACGATCAGGCGGCGGCGGGCCGGCTACGGCTCCGGCCCGCGCCCGGCGACGCCGGCGATGGACCCGCCGCGCTCCGCTTCGCGCACGCCGGCCTGCTTCACCCCGGCAAGCTGGTCGCCGGACTCGCGGCGGCGGCGGCGGCGCGTGGGGCGACGCTGTACACCGGCGCGCGCGTTGTCGCGATCGACAGCGGCGACGACGGCGGCCGGCGCGCGTTCGTCTCGATGCCCGGCGGCGGCGGCGTCCTCGCGGACGACGTCGTCGTCGCCACGGCCGGCTACACCGCCGGGCTCGGCATGCTGCGCGGGCGCGTGCTGCCGGTGCATCTGCAGGCGATCACGACCGCGCCGCTGCCGCCCGCGGCGCTCGCGGCGCTCGGCTGGCGCGGCCGCGAAGGCGTCGTGGAGGCGCGTCGCATCTTCAACTACTTCCGGCTGACGGCGGACGATCGCCTGGTCTTCGGCGGCGCGGCGCCCCGCTATCACTGGCAGGGCCGCCCGCCCGCCGGCGAGAGCGCGCGCGCCGCCGATGTTCTGCGGCGCCGACTCGCCGCGGTCTTTCCGGCCGACGCCGGCGTCGATCGACTGCCGGTGACGCACGCGTGGGACGGCCTCATCGGTTACACGCTGGATGCGCTGCCCATGATCGGCCGGGATCGCGACCAGCCTGCCGTACTCTATGCGCTGGGCTGGTGCGGGCACGGCCTGGCGCTGTCCGTCGCGTCGGGCGCCTGGATCGCGCGGCTGGTCTTCGAACCGCGTCGTCTCCAGAGCGGCCAGCCCTGGTTCCGCGACAGCGCGCCCCGCCTGCGCGGCGAGGCGGTTCGCTGGCTTTCGTTCCGCGCGGCGGTCGGGGCGATGGCGGTCCTGGATCGGGTCGCATGACCGCGGGGCGCGCGCCGTCGCGACCGGCCCGGGCGCGCGCCGTCGTTCCCATCATTCCGATTCTCCTCCCGATCATGCTCGGCCTCGCGGTGCTGTCGGCGCTTCCCGCGGCGTGCCGGATGGCGCGCCTGTATCAAAACCTGCGGCCCGAGCTGGACGAGCTTTTGCCTCCGGATTCGCCGGCGGTCCGCGGCGCGCACACGCTGCGGGCGCGCGCGGCGGGATCGCAGTACCTGGGCGTGGTGATTCGCGGCGCGACCGCCGGGCCGCCGGCGACGATGGCGGCCCAGCTGGGCGCGCGCATGAGCGCGTTCGCCGCGGCGCGCCCCGATCTGATCGCGGCGGTGAAGACCGATATCGTCGCGGAGCGTGCGTTTCTCGGCCGGCGCGGCGCGCTCTATCTTCCGCTGGATGATTTGCGCACGATCGCCGACCGCTTGTCGGCGCGCGTGAGCTGGGAGAAAGCGCGCGCCAACCCGCTGTTCGTATCGCTGGACGACGAGGGCGGCCCGCCCTCGGTCGACTTGAGCGACGTCGAGGCGCGCGCGCGCGCGGCCGATCCGTTCGCGGGCCGCTTCGCGGACGATCGCCTGGTTTCTGCCGACGGCCGCACGGCGATCGTTCTCATCTTCATGGCGACGGCGGAGGCGGGGGCGGGCGCGCTCGCGCCGATCGTCGCGCGCGCCCGGAGCGAGGTGGCCGCCCTGCGCGACGCCCCGGGAGCGGGCGCGCTGGAGGTCGGCTACGCGGGGGACGTCGCGATCGCGGTGGAAGAGCTGTCCGCGCTCGAGTCCGACGTCGCGGTGTCCGCGGTGCTGGTCCTGGTCGGCGTGGTGCTGTCGATCCTGCTCGTGTTCCGGGCGCCGCGCACGCTGCCCGCGCTGGCGCTGCCGGTCGCGATCGGAACGGTGTGGGGATTCGGCGTCGCGTCGCTGTTCGTGTCGTCGCTGGGCAGCAGCACCGCGTTCCTCGGATCGATCGTGATCGGGAACGGCATCAACCCAGGGATCATCCTCGTGGCGCGGTACCTCGAGGAGCGCCGGCGCGGCGCGCCCACCGTCGAGGCCACCGCGATCGCCACGCGCACGACCTGGCGCGGGACGCTGGCCGCCGCGGTCGCCGCCGCCGCCGGCTACGCGTCGCTGGCTACGACCAGTTTCCGCGGCTTCAACGAGTTCGGCGTGATCGCGTCGGCGGGCGCGATCACCTGCTGGGTCGCGACGTATCTGTTCTTGCCGCGCCTGCTCCGCCTGGTCGATCGACGGCACGATCGTGCCGCTTCCACGCCGGCGACTGTCGGGACGTCACCCGGCGGCCGGTTCGCGACGGCGCTGGTCACGGGGCGCGCCGGCCGCGTGGTCGCGGTCTCGTTGGCGCTGATCGGCGTCGGCGCATTGCTGGCGACGCGGCTCGACAGCCGGCGGATCGAATACGACATGTCGAAGCTGCGGAACCGGGAGTCGCGCCGCACGGGCGAGGGTTATTGGGGTGTGCAGATGGACGCGCTGCTCGGCCGCAACTTCACCGCGGTAGCGTTCATGACCGAGGCGCCCAACCAGGCGCGCACGGTCGCCGCCGCGCTGGCCGAGGCGGTGAAGAAGGATCCGCTCGCATCGGTCAGCTCGCGCCTGGTCACGCCCGACGATCTAATCCCGCCCGACGACGCCGCTAAGCGCAGCGAGCTGGCGAGGATCGCGCGCTTGCTGACGCCGGCGGTGAGGACCGCGCTGTCCGACGACGATCGCGCGTCGCTCGACAAGTTGCTGGGCGCGGCGGGCGACGGGCCGATCACGCCCGCGGAGCTGCCGATCTTGCTGGCGCGCGGCATGCGCGAGAAAGACGGACGGTTCGGGCGCACGCTGCTGATGCTGCAGAGCCTGGACAACGCGACCTGGGACGGAGCCGTCACCATCCGTGCCGCAAAGGCGGTCGACGCGGTCGCGAACGTGGTGACGCCGCCCGCGGCGGTGGCCGGCGGCTTCGTGGTGTCGGCGAACATCCTCGAGACGCTGGAGCGCGAAGCCCTGCCGACGACAGCCGCCGCATTCGGCGCCGTGGCGCTGGTCGTGCTGGTGCTGTTCCGCGGCCGCCGCGAGACGCTATGGACACTGGGCGCGTTGCTCGGCGGCGCGACGTTGCTCGCGGGCGCGGTCGTCGCGCTGGACATCCGCATCAACTTCCTCAGTTTCATCGCGTTTCCGATCACGTTCGGCATCGGCGTCGAGTACGCGCTGAACGTCCTCTATCGCCACCGCCAAGATCCCGATCCGGCGGCGCTGGCGGCGGTTGTGTCGGGCACCGGGCGTGCGGTCGCGCTCTGCTCGCTGACGACCATCATCGGCTACGGCTCGCTGCTGCTGGCGCGCAACCAGGCCCTGTTCTCGTTCGGAATGCTCGCGGTGCTCGGTGAGATCTGCTGCCTGGCCGTCGCGGTGGTGGCTCTGCCCGCGGCGCTCGCTGTCGCCCGGCGGCGGACCGGGCGCCCGGTCGCGCCGGGTCAAAGCAGCCCGTACTCGCCCAGCTTGTGATAGAGGCCGCGCCGGCTGATCCCGAGCAGGCGCGCGGCCATCACCCGGTTGTTTCCGGACTTGGCGAGCGCGGTGATGATCGCCTCGCGCTCGGCGTCGCGCCGGGTCGCCTCCAGCGTACCCGCGCCGGTCGTCGGGGCGTCGCCGCCGGTCGGGCGTTCGGTCGTCTCGGTCGCGGCGGCGACGACGGGCGGGCGGCGCGCCAGCTCGCGCAGGACGTCTGCCGCGCTCAGCTCCTGGCCGTCGGAAAGAACGACCAGCCGCTCGATGAAGTTCTGTAGCTCGCGTACGTTGCCGGGCCAGGGCTGCTTCTTCAAGAGCGCGAGCGCGTCCGGCGCCAGCTCGATCTCCCCGCGCGCGTTGGCGGCGCCGAACTGGCGGCAGAAATCGCGCGCCAGCGGCTCGACGTCGCCGGCCCGCGCGCGCAGCGCCGGGATCCAGATCGGCAGCACGTTCAGCCGGTAGAACAGATCCTCCCGGAAGCGACGCTGCTTGATCAGCTCCTCCAGCGGCTGGTGTGTCGCCGCGAGGATGCGCGCGCTCGACTTCAGCGTCTGCGTGCCGCCCAGCCGCTCGAACTCGCGGTCCTGCAGCAGACGCAGCAGCTTCACCTGGATGACCGGCGTGACGTCGCCGATCTCGTCGAGGAACAGCGTGCCGCCCTCGGCCAGCTCGACCCGGCCCGGCTTGCGCGAGGCGGCCCCGGTGAACGCGCCTTTCTCGTAACCGAACAGCTCGCTTTCGATCAGCGTGTCGGGCAGCGCCGCGCACTGGATCTTGACGAAGGGCATGTTGCGCCGCGGCCCGCTGTCGTGAATCGCGCGCGCCGTCAGCTCCTTGCCGGTCCCGCTCTCGCCGCGGATCAGCACGGTGGCGGTGCTGCCCGCCGCGCGCCGGATCAACTCCTGAACTTCTCGCATCTCCGCCGAGCTGGTGACGACC
>DATMZL010001311.1:0-2710 GCA_035607075.1 Polyangia bacterium | reverse complement strand
ACTTCGCGAGCGGTAGCAGTCCCGGATACTTCCCGATGGCCGGCCCGGCGTCGCCTGTGCCGACCAGCAGGTGTTGCAGCGCGCGTTGCGCGGCATCGTCGCGATCCTCGGGCGCCGCGATCGCGCGCGAGACCGCCCGGCGAATCGCCCGCGCGTACTGAGCCTCGAACGCGGCCGCCGCGCCGCGCACGCCCTCGGCGCACGCGCACGCGAGGTAGATGTCCTCGGCGACCAGCCCCTCCAGCGACTGGAACGATGCGCCGCCGGCGCAGCGAGCGACGCCCCGCCCGAACGCGTCCTCGCTGACGCGCAACCGCGGGTGCGCCTTCCGCCCGCGCGCGTACAAGCGCCCAGCACGCCCACCAGATCGGCCGTGTCGAACGTACCCAGCACCGCGGCGTCGCCCGCCGCCACCGCCTCCTGGAACGCCCGCAGAAGAACCGCGCTCATTGCGCCCAATCCTGCCATGGCGCGCGGGCCGCCCCAAGGTCGCGCGCGCCTACTCTTCGCCGCGGATCGGGCGTAGCGTTGGCGCGGCGTGACGGTCGACTGTTTGCAGGAGAGCACGGTGCTCGCGTTCCTGGGCGGCGCGCTGCCTGCCGCCGAGCGCACGACGGTGGAGAAGCACGTCGCGGCGTGCAGCGCGTGCGCGGACCTGGTCACGTGGGTGGCGGCGGACCAGGCGAGCATCACGCGCGCGCCGGGCGCCGAGGGCCGGCCGTTCGTGGGCCAGCTGCAACCGGGCGCGCGCGTCGGCCGCTACCAGATCCTCGGCGCCGTCGGGCGCGGCGGCATGGGCGAGGTCTACGCCGCCTACCACCCGGACCTGGACCGGCGCATCGCCCTGAAGGTCGTGCACGGCGCCGACGGACGCACCAGCGAGCGCCGCGTGCGCCTGCTGCGCGAGGCGCGCACCATCGCGCGGCTGTCCCACGCGAACGTCGTCACCGTGTACGACGCCGGCACGTTCGGCGACCGCGTGTTCATCGCGATGGAGCTGATCGACGGCGGGACGATCGAGCAGTGGCTGCGCGCCGAGCGGCGGACCTGGCAGCAGATCCTCGATGTGTTCATCCAGGCGGGCCGCGGCCTGGCGGCTGCGCACGCGGCGGACGTCATCCACCGCGACTTCAAGCCGCAGAACGTGATGATTGCGAAGACCGGCGTCGTCCGCGTGACGGACTTCGGTCTCGCCCGCCTCGCGAACGAGGAGGTCGACGGCGCGCGCTCGGCGGGTGACGATGAATCGACCGTGTCGCTCCGGGCGCCGACCCGGACCGGCGCGCTTGTGGGGACGCCCGCGTACATGTCCCCCGAGCAGTTCCGCCGCGAACCGATCGACGCCCGCTCGGACGAGTTCAGCTTCTGCGTGGCGCTGCACGAAGCGCTGTTCGGGACGCGACCGGCGGTCGCGCTGCGGGACGCGAACGAGTCGGCGATCGAGAAGCAGGAACTCGCGACCGCGCGCGTACCGAACTGGCTGCGCGCGGTCGTCATGCGGGGAGCGTCTGGCGATCGAGAGCAGCGCTACCCATCGATGAGCGTGCTCCTGAATGCGCTCGAGCGCGGCCGAACGCGCGTGAAGCGGCGCGTGACGCTCGCCGCGATCGGGCTGGCGGCGCTCGTCGTGACCGCCGGCGCCTGGCGCGTCGCCCGCGGAAACAGATTCGTTTGCGCCGTCCCCACCGACCGGCTCGCCGCGATCTGGACGCCCGACCCCGCCGGCGAACCGCGCCGCCAATCGATCCACCGCGCCTTCACTGCCAGCGGCCGCGACACCGCCGAGACAAGCTGGTCCCGCGTCTCGAAGGTCCTCGACGACTACGTCCGCTCGTGGAGCGCGATGTACCTCCAGACCTGCGAAGCCACGCACATCCGCGGCGAACAATCCGCCGAGGTCCTCGACCTGCGTATGTCGTGTCTCAACGACAACCTCGATCAGGTCCGCGCTCTGACGGACGTGCTCGCGACCGCGAATGTGGCTGCGGTCTCGCACGCCGTCACCGCGACACAGGATCTCACCCCCGTCTCGCGGTGCGCCGACCTTGCCCTACTCCGTTCTGCCCTCCCCTCCCCCGCGACGAAAAGACGCTGCGCGAAGTTCAGCGACTACGCCGCGCCCTGGCTGAGATTGAAGCGCTCGAGGGCTTAGCCGACTCGGCGGCGGTTCTAGAGCGGTCGAGGGCCATCAGATCCCAGGTCGAAGCAGCGGGGTACAAGCCTCTCCTCGGCGAGTTGATGTTTCATCTCGGAAGCGCGGAATCGATCGTCGGCGAGGACCAATCGAAAGCGGAAGCGACGCTTCGCACGGCGATCTTGATTGCAGAAGCAGCGAAGGACGACCTCACGGCCGCGAAGGCAGTGACCAACCTGGTCTTCGTCCTCGGATACATCCTCGGCCGCACAGAGGAAGCCGGACATTGGGCGGCGCTAGGCCAGGCGATTCTCGACCGTGTGGGAGGTAATCAGGGGAGGCTCCGCGCGTGGATCGACAACAATCTCGCAATGGGTCTCGTGCGATCTGCTGATTTCGAGCGTGCCCGGAAACTGGCGGAAGAATCCGTCCTCCTCAAAGAGCAGGCCCTTGGCAAGGAGCATTCGGATCTGGCGCTCAGCCTGGGCGGCCTCTCATACGCGCTCGTGCGAGGAGGGCATGCGGCAGAAGCCCTCGTTGCGGCGAATCGGGCAATTGAAATCTTCCTGCGCAATG
>DATMZL010000616.1:0-2490 GCA_035607075.1 Polyangia bacterium | reverse complement strand
TGGGGCTGCACGCGTCGGACACGACCGAGCTGGTGCGCGAGGAGGTCGAGGTCGGCGACGAGCAGCGGCTGGGCGAGATCGACCACGGCTTCTTCGACACCCTGCGGATCCTCGACAAGGGGCGCATCGGCATTGGGGCGTGGTCGATCGGCATCGGCCGCGCCGCGTTCGAGGCGGCGCGCCGCTACGCGAAGGAGCGCGTCCAGTTCGAGAAGCCGATCGCCGAGTTCCAGGCCATCCAGCACATGCTGGCCGACATGGCGACGGAGCTGGACGCGGCGCGCCTGTTGGTCTGGCGGGCGGCGTGGATGCAGGATCAGAAGCGGCGCACCACCGCGGAATCGTCGATCGCGAAGTACTACGCCGCGCGCGCCACCATGCGCGCGTGCAACGCGGCCGTGCAGATTCACGGCGGCTACGGCTACACGCGCGAGTTCGACGTCGAGCGCTACCTGCGCGACGCCAAGCTGGCCGAGATCGGCGAAGGGACCAACGAGGTCCAGAAGATGGTGATCGCGCGCGAGCTGCTTCGCCAGGCGGCCGAAGCGAGCTAGGTGGACCCGCGCGTCGACAAGATCGTCGGCGGCGACCTTGTCGCGGCGGCGTCGCTGATGCGCGCCCTCGACGACGACCTGCCCGGTGCGCGCGCGGCGCTGCGCGCGATCTACCCCCACGGCGGCCGCGCGTTCGTCGTCGGCGTGACGGGGGCGCCGGGTGTCGGCAAGTCGACGCTGGTCGACGCGCTGGTCGGCGTCGCGCGCGGCCGGGGCGAGCGCGTCGCCGTGGTGGCGGTCGACCCGTCCAGCCCGTTTTCGGGCGGCGCGCTGCTGGGCGACCGCGTTCGCATGCAACGCCACGCGCTCGATGAGGGTGTGTTCATCCGGTCGCTGGCGACGCGCGGGCAGCAGGGCGGGCTGTCGCGGTCGACGACCGCGACCGTGGCCGTGCTGGACGCCGCCGGTTTCCCGCTGGTGCTCGTCGAGACGGTCGGGGCCGGGCAGGCGGAGATCGACGTCGCCGATGCGGCGGACGCCGTCATCGTCGTGACAGCGCCCGGGCTGGGCGACGAGGTGCAGGCGCTGAAGGCGGGCTTGCTCGAGATCGCCGACGTCCTGGTCGTCAACAAAGCCGACCGCGAGGGGGCTGACCGGGCGCTCGCGGACCTGACGACGATGCTCGCGCTGGCGGCCTTTCCGTCGCGCCCCGGTGATCCCCGCCGCGCGGCGCCGGCGCTGGTTCGCGCGTCGGCAGCGACGGGCGCGGGTGTCACCGACGTCACGGCCGCGGTCGACGCCCTGCGCGCGGCGCCGGCGGCCGAGCGCAGCGCCCGACGGCGCCGGCAAGCGGCGCGTCAGGTCACCGCGCTTGTAGGGGAACAGGCGCGCGCCGCCGCGTACGCGGCGATCGGAACGGAGGACGCGCCCGGGCCGCTGGCGTCGACGGTCGACGAGGTCGCGGCGCGAAAACTCGATCCCTGGAGCGCGGCGGAGGCACTAACAACCGGTAACAGGTGAAGTGATACTATGGAACCATGCGCAGACTAGTCTTCGCCTCGCTGTTGGCCGTGGTCTCTGGCGCGTGCGACAAGATCATCTCGCCCGACGTCGCCCAGATCCCGTTCGACCTGCCGCCCCGCAGCTACAGCTTCAACTCGTCGGCGCTGGGCGTTCCGGCGGGGCTTTCGGGCGACGTTCCCTGCGGCGCCAGCGCCGCGCCGGTGCCGTTCACGGACTGCTGCAACCCGCCGGCACCGGTGCCCGCGCCGGGCTGTTCGCCGAACCAGCAGGTCGCGTGCGAACAGAACGAGAGCGGGACGGAGGTTTGCACGGTGACGGCGACCGTTTCGCAGAGCCAGATGATGAACCTGGGTCAGGAAGTTTCGCAGCTGTCGGGCCTGGCGGGCGTCGTGTCGATTTCGATCAAGAAGATCAGCTACACCGTCACCGTGAACACGCTGGACATCAACCTGCCCGACATCGGCCTTTACCTCGCGCCTTCGGGCGTGAGCGACAAGGACGATCCGAACGCGAAAAAGTTCGGGACGCTGCCCGCGATCGCGGCCGGGGACATGCCGATGGGCGACGTCATTCTCGAGGGTGACGCCAAGACGACGCTCGCGAACCGCACGAGCGACATCCGGTCGCCGTTCAACTTCATCGCGGCGACGACGGTGAAGGTGTCGCACGCGCCGACCGGCAGGATCGACATGACGATCACCGGTCAGCTCGCCGCGTCGCCCTGACCCCGGCGCTCGGTCACTCGGGCGCGGGCGCGGAAACGACCGGCCGCAACACGAAGCGGTTCTTGAACCGGGCGGCCAGGCGCAGGCACGGCACCTCGACCGAGATGTGCAGCAGGAACGACGCTACGATTATCGCCACGTACTCGCAGGCCAGCATCGCGAAGGGAAGGACGGCCGACGTCATGGACAGCCGCGTCCTGACCGCGAGCCCGAGCATCGTGATGGGCACGTGCAGCAGGTAGATGCAG
>DATMZL010000643.1:0-3335 GCA_035607075.1 Polyangia bacterium | reverse complement strand
GGAGGCGATCGCGTTCGCGCGCCGCGACTACCGCGCCGACCGCGAATCCGAGGCGCAGGAGCACGCGCGCAATCTGGAACCGCGCCTGTCCCGGCTCACCGTCGTCGTGCCCGATGCGATGCGGGTCGATGGCCTGCGCGTCGAGAGCGACGGCCGCGAGCTGACGCCCGCGACGTGGTCGCTGGCGATTCCCGTCGACGGCGGCGCGCACGTCGTGCGCGTGACCGCGCCCGGCTACCTGGCGTGGAGCCGGACCGTGGAGCTGGCCGACGAAGCCGCCACCGCGACCGTCGAGGTTCCGGCGCTCGCGCTCGCGCCACCGCCGCCCCCGCCACCCGCGCCGCCGCCGGCGCCGGAAAAGCCGGCGGCGCTGGTCGTTGCGCCCGCACGCGAACCGGAAGCAAACCTGCGTCGACCGGCGGCGTGGATCGTGGGCGGCGCGGCCGCCGTCCAGCTGGTCGCGGCCGGATACTACGGCCTGCAGGCGATCAGCTTGAAATCGGACATCAACCGCAACGACGAAGCGATCCGCGACGCCGATCGATCGACGGTCCTCACCGTCACCGGCATCCTGACGGCCGGTGTCAGCGCTTACCTGTTCTGGACGTCGCGCCGCGCCCACCACGACTGACGCGGCGGCCTCATCCGAGGCAATCAGAGATCTTCCGTAAGGGCGCCGTCGGGGTTCGACAGCCACCTTGAACAGGAGGAGGTATCCATGGGTGGCGCGGCCGAAGAACTGAAGCAGAGGCTCTCCCAGCAGATCGATCAGGCCAAGCGAAAGCTCGAGCTGCTCAAGCGCGACATCGCGGACCTGCACGACGACGACCGGGCGGTGCTGAGCGAGCGGCAGTCCGAGCTACGCACACGCCTCGATCAGCAGCGATCGCGCGCCGAGCAGCTGCAGGCGCGGATCGCCAGCTGGAAGCACGAACGACGCGAGCGCGCGGTGGACGCCATCGCCTCATGGGAGCAGCGGCGCGAGATCGAGAAGCTGCAGGCGCACGCCCAGCGCGCCGAGGACATGGCGCTGGATATGGTGAGCGTCGCCGCCCACGACTTCGAAGAAGCGGAGCAGGCGGTGCTGGAGGCGCTGGCGGCGCGGATGGAGGCCGACCAGGCGCTGGCCCCCGCGTGACGTTGCGCGCGCGGGGCGATTGATCATTAGATCGCGCCCGTGATGGCGCGAAGTCGGACCGAGATCGCGAAGAGCTACCTGGCGGCGCTGGAAGCGGGGGCGACCGGCGCCGCGCTGGCTGCGTTCTTCACGGACGACGTCGTCCAGGAAGAATTTCCCAACCGCCTGCTGCCGGGCGGCGCGCGCCGCGATCTGGCGGCGCTGCTCCAGGGCGCCGAGAGCGGCCAGAAAGCGATGCGGGCGCAGCGGTTCGAGTTGCTGGGCGCCATCGAGGGGGCCGGGGCCGACAGCGTGGCGCTGGAGGTGCAGTGGACCGGGACGCTCGCCATCCCGCTGGGAAGCCTTCCTGCGGGCGGGCAGATGCGCGCCCGCTTCGCCGTGTTCCTCGAGTTCCGCGGCGACAAGATCGCGCGCCAGCGCAACTACGACTGCTTCGACGCCTGGTAGAGGCGCGCTCGTTTATGATGCGCGCGCTCGGGATACGCTTCGCAATCAGTTCCAACGCTGGTCGCGTTCGCGCGAGGCCGGCCCGCATCCCAGATCGTTGGCGCAGTCCCGGCCGCGCGCGTACGTCAGTTCCTGGAACCGATACCCGGCAGCACGCGGAATGCCAGCGCCGGTTCGCGTGATTAGTTTTCGCGGCCAACCCGACAAGGAGCCCCCATGAAGATCCTCGCCACGACGATCCCGTTCCTCCTGCTGGCCGCCGCGCCCGCCTTCGCTGCCGACGCCGCCAAGAAACCTGAAGCGACGTCGATCAATCCGGCCGAGATCAAATGGGGCGAGGCGCCGCCCGACATTCCCAAGGGCGCGGAGATGGCCGTGCTGCACGGCGACCCCTCGAAGAAAGCGCCCTTCACGGCGCGCCTCAAGATGCCGGCCGGCTTCAAGATCCCGCCGCACTGGCACACCCGGGACGAACAGCTGACGATCATCGCCGGCACCTTCGTCCTGCACATGGGCGACACGATGGACGCACCGGCGACTGCGCTGACGGCGGGCGGCTTTCACTTCCTCCCCGCGAAGTCGCACCACGCCGCCGAAACGAAGACAGAAACGATCGTCCAGATCGACGGGATGGGGCCGTTCGACATCCATTACCTGAATCCAGCCGACAACCCCAACCCCAAGGCCGCCGCCGCGACAAAGAAATAGCAGCACAACTCATGTCACACTGAAGGCGTGTTGAAGCAGAAGCTGCTGATCCTCTACGCGGCCAATTCCAACCTCGAGAGCCCGGTCGGTGCGTGGTCGGTTTACGACGGCACCGGCCGCGAGAAACACATGGCGGGCGACGACGACAAGCCGCCCTACGCGTCGGTGCTGGCCGCGATGCGCGACGGCTGGCGCGTGCTGCAGCTGCCGCAGCTGCGGCCGGCCGCGCGCGGCGAGGAGCACGACACCGCGTTCCTCGAGTACGAGGTCGTGCTCGAAAAGCTGGTGGAAGGATGACGGCGGCGACGACGGCCGCCGCGACGGCAGCGGCACCCGCGCGCCGCCTCACCAGCCTGCAGGTCGCCGGCTTCGTCGCCGACGGTGCGCTGCGCTTCGACGGCATCGTCCCGCGCGCGCTCGCCGACGCGGCGCTGGCCGAGCTCGCGGGCGGCGGTCCGCCCTCCCCGTTCGGCGCCGATCCCGCCAGTCCCGCCGCCCGATGGTCGGGGCGACCGCTGGCCGGGCTGTTGCGCGATTCGCCGGCGATCACCGCCGTGCTCGAGTCGCCCGCGGTGGCGGCGGTCATCGAGAGCCTGCTCGGCCCGGACCCCCTCTACGACCACCACTACGCGCACGTGATCGCGCCGCGCAACGAATGGAGCCAGCCCTGGCACGCCGACGCGATCCTCGACCCGCGGCGCGCGGCGTTCGACATCCAGCTGCTGTTCTTCTTCCACGACACCCCGCGCGAGATGGGCGGGACGATGTACCTGCCCGGCAGCCACCTCCGGCGCGTCAACGAATCCGCCATCGCGCGCTACCAGAACTTCGTCGGGCAGGAGGCGATGGCCTGCCCGGCCGGCTCGCTGCTTGTCTGCCATCACGGCATCTGGCACTGCGGTCAGCCGAACCGGACCGATCGACCCCGCACCATGTTCAAGCTGCGCTTGAACCCGCGCGCGCCCCAGCGTCTGGTCTGGGAGACCAGCGACCTCCACGATCCGCGCATCAGCAAGGTGCTGAGCCGCGACCACGGCTGGTA